>DATHJP010000204.1:0-10176 GCA_035489695.1 Terriglobales bacterium | reverse complement strand
ACCTTTGATGAGCCTGCGAGTCCTGGAAAATCTGCCGCGTACTATCCGCCGGCACTGACTGGGCTGCGAGGCAGCCATCCAGGATCATTCGACGCAGCCCACAGCCTGCGCGATGGAACTTTTTGGGATCGCGCCGGCAAGGCCACTGAAACTGGCGAAACTTACGACCTGGTTGTGGTGGGAGGAGGAATCAGCGGCCTCTCTGCTGCTCATTATTTCCGGAAAGTGGCCGGAGCGAACGCGCGTGTTCTCATCCTCGACAACCACGATGACTTCGGCGGGCACGCCAAGCGAAACGAGTTTCGCATAGGTAATCAGTTCCGTCTCGGATATGGCGGAACGTTTTCCATCGAAAGTCCGGCTCCTTACAGTGCAGTGGCCAAGGCCCTGATTCAAGAATTGGGCATCGACGTTGCTTCGTATCCCCAATACGTGTCGAAAGATCTGTACCGTTCTTTTGGACTCGCACCGAATATTTTTTTCGACAAGGAGACTTTTGGTGCCGACAGACTGGTAGTCAACCCAGCGCCTCTGGGAGCTACCGAGACAGCGGATTTATCCAGCGATCCCAAGAGCTGGAAGCGATTCATGGCCGAGGCGCCTCTCACTGACACCGCCAAACGCGATATCCGCCGTTTATTTGAAGACACTGCAGATTACCTCCCCGGCCTGAGTTCAGACGACAAGAAGGCGCAGCTGGCTCGGATGAGCTACGCGAAATTTCTCGCGGACTTCGTACACATTGACCAGCAAGTGATCCAGCTATACCAGGCGCTCCCACAACCACTGTTTGGCGTGGGCATTGACGCCGTCTCCGTACAGGATGCATGGGGTCTCGGCGCTCCAGGTTTCCAGGGCATGAAACTCGATCCGGCGCCCGGCAAAGGAATGAATCGCGACGCGATCCCGAACGAGGAAGCTGAAAAGTATTTCTTTCACTTCCCCGACGGGAATGCTTCTATCGCTCGGCTGCTGGTCCGCAAACTGATTCCGGATGCAATCCCGGGATCCTCGGCCAATGACATCGTGATGGCGCGGGCAAATTACGCGCGGCTGGACCAGCCATCCTCGCCCATTCGTATCCGTCTCAACAGTACCGTAGTGCGGGTAAAACATCGGGGCGATCCAGCTAGTGCCCGAGAAGTAGAAGTGGCCTATGCGCAGGGTGAAAAAGTCCGCATGGTTCGCGCCGCTTATTGCATTCTGGCCTGCTGGCATTTAGTAGTTCCATACATCTGCGCCGAGCTGCCGGAGAAGCAGAAAAACGCGTTGACCTCCGCCGCCAAAGTTCCCCTGCTGTACACCAATGTGGCGCTGCGAAATTGGACGTCATTCCAAAAACTGGGCGCGAGCTCGGTCTATGCCCCGGGCGGCTATCACTCCTTCATGACTTTGGACTTGCCCGTCAGCATGGGCGGATATCACTGCTCGCACAAGCCCGAGGATCCTATCGTAGTGCACATGATGAAGACGCCCTGCAAGCCCGGACTGCCCGCCCGCGATCAGCATCGTATCGGCCGCATGGAACTCTTCACCACGACGTTCGAAACCATGGAACACAATATCCGGGACCAACTGGCGCGCACGCTCGGACCAGGGGGGTTTGATCCGGCAAGAGATATTTCTGCGATCACGGTCAATCGCTGGCCCCACGGTTACGCCTACGAATACAACTCCCTGTGGGACAAATTTTGGCTGGATGGAACTGAGACGCCGTGTGAAGTCGCACGCAAACCATTTGGCCGGCTTGCGATTGCCAATGCTGACGCTGGCGCATATGCGTACACGGATTCTGCGATTGATCACGCTTATCGCGCTGTACAGGAAATTCTGAGGAGTTAAAAGAGAGCTGGTTTGCTTAGTGTATGGTCTTAGTCTTCCGCGACATGTAATCCATGAGTAGGTACTGACCAAGCGTGTAAGGTGTGGTGAAGTATGCTTTTCCGCGGCACATTTCCGTCACCTTCTGCACGAATTGCACTAGGCCGTAATCCGAAGCCAGCATAAACGTATTAATCAGAATTCCCGCACGTTTGCATTTGGCAACTTCCTCCAGAGTGTGACTCACCACCAGTGGATCAAGTCCAAACGCGTTTTTATAAATGCGGCCGTCTTCGAGAGTGAGGGCAGATGGTTTCCCGTCGGTAATCATTACGATTTGCTTCATGTCTTTGCGTTGCCGTTGCAGAATCCGCTGCGCCAACCGCAGACCTTCTCGCGTGTTGGTGTAATACGGTCCCACCTTAACCCGCGCCAGTTGTGAGAGTGGCACTTCTTCTGCGGAGTCGTGAAACAGAATCAGCGACAAAGAATCGCCCGGATACTGTGTACGGATCAGGTGCGACAGCGCCATCGCCACCTTTTTCGCGGGAGTGAAACGATCTTCGCCATAGAGGATCATGGAATGCGAACAGTCAAGCATAAGGACGGTCGCGCAGGACGACTGATACTCGCACTGATGAACCTGCAAATCGGAATATTCGATGTTCAACGGTAACTTCAAGCCTTCGCGCTGAATCGCGCTCGAAAGCGTGGCCGTAATATCGAGATTTAATGTGTCCCCGAATTCGTATCGCCGGGAAGCCCCACTGGTTTCGATGCCAGTGGCGAGATCGCGCGTATCATGGCGTCCGAAACTTGACTTGCCAAGCGATCCCAGAAGATCGCGTAGAGTCTTGAAGCCGAGAAAATCCAAACTCTTATCGGTGATTTCAAATTTGGAGGGCTCCTGCGCCTGACCGACCTGCCCTCCGACGCTAGGTTGCCGCGAAGGATCATGCGGCTGATCGATGCTGACGTAATCTTCCTGTTCCAGCCTTTCGATTAATTGTTCGATAAGTTCGTCCAGGCTGCCGTCAGCTTGCATCTGTTGCAGCCGCTCCCGCATTTCCTCATCCAGCAGATTACTGTCCAACAATGCCTGTTCAATCGCACGGCGTAAGTCGTCGAGCGTCTGCTCGCTTTGGAGCAGGTCATCGTACATGTAATTTTGGAATCCGCTTTGCAGGAGGTAATCAGAAAGCGCGCCGAGCAGGTCCTCCATGCTCATTTCGCCCGCGGGATCGGGAACGTATTTGCTGTAGCGGATGCGCTTCATAAGAAAGTGGTCAGTGGCTAATGGCTAGTGGCTAATGGCCAGTAACGCCATTAATCACTAGCCACTAGTCACTAGCCACTGGCCACTTGCTTCTAATTAAAAGATCTTCTCGGCCGATACGGTGGCTCTTCGCGTTCAAATGGTTTTTCCGCGTGCTTGGTTTGTTTTTCTCCTGCGGAAAACACCCGCTCTTCGTTGCGTCCAATGCGTTTGTGCGCGTGCAGGCCTTCCAGCACAAACTCCGCCGCGGAGACTTGAAGCTCCGAACTGTCCTTCGGGCCCACGCCAACTTTGACCAGCTTCTCCATCAAGCCCTGAATGTGATGCAGCGACTGCAATACTTCGGTGGCCCCAGCGGCATCGGCCAATTGAACTTCGCCGCCAAGATCAAACCACTGCACGATCTGCTGCATGTTCACACCGTTGAAGTAGTCATCGTAAGTCTTGGCAACGGCGGTTCGAATCAACTCCCGGCCGACATGGTCAGCGCCTTTCATTTCGCCTTCATATTCCAGTTCGAGTTTGCCAGTAATCGCCGGCATCGCCGCGTACACATCTCCAATCCGTGGAACAACTATTTTTTCGTTGCTCCGAATGGCTCGGCGTTCGGCGTTGGAAATGACATTCTCCATGCATGAAATAGGCAGGCGCTGGCTCACTCCCGAACGCTTGTCAACCTTCTTGTCTTCACGAGCCGCGAAAGCGATGCGCTCAATTACTTCTCGGACGTACTTCGGGACGTTAAGCTTGTATCCGTCACGCTGCGTCCATGCTTCCTGCGCCGTGATTGCGACGCCTTCTTCTACAGTCGCCGGATAGTGGGTGCGGATTTCAGAGCCGATGCGGTCTTTCAGCGGTGTGATGATCTTTCCCCGGGCCGTGTAATCTTCCGGATTGGCGCTGAATACGAGGGCTACATCCAGCGGAAGTCGGACGGGATAACCCTTAATCTGAACATCGCCTTCCTGCATGATGTTAAACAACCCAACCTGAATTTTCCCAGCCAAGTCAGGCAGTTCGTTAATGGCGAAGATGCCACGATTGGCGCGTGGCAACAGCCCGTAATGAACGGTCAATTCGCTGCTGAGTTCGTGTCCGCCTCGGGCCGCCTTGATGGGATCGATATCTCCAATGAGATCGGCAATGGTTACGTCCGGTGTGGCTAACTTCTCCACATAGCGGTCGTCGGGTGTCAGATAAGCGATCGCAGTACTGTCCCCGTGTTTCGCGATCTCGTCCCGGCAGCGGCGGCAAATTGGCGAGTACGGATTATCATGAATCTCGCAGCCTGCAACATAAGGCATTTGTGGATCCAGCAGAGTGGTAAGAGCACGCAGAATCCGGCTCTTGGCTTGTCCTCGTAATCCCAGCAATATGAAATTATGACGCGAAAGAATTGCATTCACGATCTGAGGGACGACGGTATCGTCATAACCTACGATGCCGGCAAAAAGGCTTCCTCCTGCACGAAGCTTGGTCATCAAGTTATCGCGCAACTCGTCCTTCACTTGCCGGATTCTCAAACGTTCTTCAGAAAATGGACTATGCCGCAGCTCCCCCAGTGTGCGCGGAAAACTCATGGCCGGAAACCCCCAAAGGAAAACAGAATTATGGCTCGATTATACGCTCGCAAAGAAGGAAGCCGGACGCACTCCCTTTAGACGTGGCCGTTGCCGCCTGACTTCCGGCGCACACTGACAGTCCGCTGCAAATTAGGCAGAATGGCTTCAAAGTAAGCAATGATGCCTTCCAACCGTTCTGCCTCGGACTTCATACCCAGCAGCGTCTGCTTGAAATCCGGATCCAAAGGCAATGATCCGGCAAGGTGAAATGAAAGCTTCGAGCCGTCGATTTCGGACAGAGTTTCTGGTTCTGCTCCTGCCAGGGAAAGGATCTGGCCATGAAGTTTTAAGGCTTGACTGATCTTCTCCCCTGGAGCACCGCCGGGTTCGTCCTGCAAGTAGAGGACTTCCGCCCGTAGAAACGAGCGTTCCTGGTTGAGTTGCATAACTTCGAATCGTTCCCGTCCCTCGGTGACGATATCCATGCGCCCGTCAGAATATTTCTTGGTTACCGCCATGATTTCGGCTGTGCAGCCAATCTCGGCAATGCCCTCCTCCTTGGAGCGAACCACGCCAAAAGGCTTTTTCTGATCCAAACATTCCATAATCATTTCTTTGTAACGCGGCTCAAAAATGTGAAGCGGTAAAGGAACCCCGGGAAGCAAAACTACGTCCAGCGGAAATAGGGGCAGGAGCGTGCTCACCAGGGCCTCCAAGACTTTCGCAGCAACAGGGCGTGCGTCCCTGATTGTACGCTGGCACTTGACTTGGCTTTCGCAGGAGACTAAAAGCTCCGCATGGTCTCCAAGATAGTGGATGTCTCCGGAAAGGTAGTGGTCGTGACCGGCGCCTCGATGGGCATCGGTGAAGCTGTCGCTAAAATTTTCGCCGACCGTGGCAGCCGCGTGGTCTTGTTGTCTCGAGATGCTGGACGCGCCGAAGCTGCCCGGGGAAGAATCGGTCACACCGATCGCACTCTGGCACTGTCCTGTGATGTGCGCAACCGCGAGGAAATTGATCGCGTCCTCAGTCTTACCTTGCACCATTTTGAACGCATCGATCTCTGGATCAACAATGCAGGCCACGGTCTGCAGGACTCAGTCGCTCACATGGATATGGCCGCATGCCGCGATATGTTCGATACTAATTTTTTCGGAACTGTTTTCGCCATGCAGGCCGTGATTCCCGTGATGAAGCAGCAGGGATCGGGAACGATTGCCAACATATCAAGCGTCGCCGGACATATTCCTTTGCCATTCCATGCCGCCTACAGCGCGACCAAGTTCGCAATGAATGCCTTCGGAAAAGCAGCGCGAGTCGAGTTGAAGAGCGATGGGATCCACGTGATGACGGTCTGCCCAGGCTATGTTCGTACAGATTTCAGCGCGAATGCCATCAAAGGGGAAGAGTTGAAGACCGTGCGCCCTGCTGTGGCCCGCGGAATCAGCGCTCAACGCGTGGCTCGGGCTGTATTCCACGGTTACCTTAAGCAGAAGAGGGAAGTCATCGTGCCCTGGACCATGCATCCGGCGATTAAGATGTTTCAGCTTTTCCCCGCAGTGGTGGAATGGGCGATGGTTAAGATGGCGCGTAAGACCGGGTGACCAGGCGACTCCACAATCTGTCCAAAGAAGATTGTCCCGCCAATTATCCTAATTCCGCTTGCAGAGCTTCCATCTCCGCCCGCGCGTGATCGTTGCCAGTCCTCTGGGCGGAAGAGATACCTTTCGCGAGCATCTTCTTAGCTTCTTCAGTGCGCCCTGCTTGCACCAGAGTTTGAGCCGCCATGAAATATCCGGCGGTGTAGTCGGGATGGACCGAAAGCAGTTGGTTGAACTCAGCTAGTGATCGCTCCACTTCACCGGCCTTGGAATATTCCATCGCCAGGCCGTAACGAGCGAATGCGTCATTCGGATTTTGAGTGAGAATCTGGCCGAGCAGGCCGATGCGGTCCATATCTCGAAAGATTACTACAATCTGAATTGGACGGTCCGAATGGGTTATGAGTACAATGTCCCTTCCCATCAGGAGCACCTGAATAGTTTGGCCTGTCCCTTCTTCATGCCCGTGCGCAAGTTGGAAGACGGCGGATGGCTTCATCCTTCGCGTTTACCATTGGGTGGCGGCTGGCACGGACATTGTTCCGCCCCCGGCCACGAAGGCGTCGAGCCCTCGCAAGAAGAATTGATGGACTATTGCAATTTGGGTTACGCCGCTGGCTGTTCCCGTCTGCCTGTCGATCGCAATTGCGACGCAGTGCGTTTCTCCATCGCCCGCGATTGCGGCTCGCAACTGCTCGTGTGTTTTGTCTGCGAGGCGGCACATCGTCCTGCGGGTCACGGTATATTGGAATACGACCTCGCTCTGGGACAATGGATCTCCTCGCATTCTGACTCGCGTATTCAAACGATGGCAGAGTGCTACTTGCAATCCTATCTGCCCCGCAGAACGCAGGCATCTGTGTCGAAGCTTACTTCGAGCACGAAACCGAGCACAAAAATATGAAACAACGGGAAGATCTGATGATGCCCCGCCCCGTCGGGGATTCGCAATCGGAGATGAACGAAATCGTCCTGCCCAACGATACCAATCCGCTTGGTGCTTTATTGGGCGGACGATTGATGCACTGGATCGATCTCGCGGGTGCGATGGCGGCGCATCGCCACTCCCGCAATTATGTTGTCACCGCTGCCATCGATCATCTCGATTTTTGGACTCCCGTGCATGTCGGGGATCTGGTCATTCTTCGTTCGTCCGTCAATCGCGTCTTCAACACTTCGATGGAGGTCGGAGTAAAAGTCTGGGTGGAAAACTATCTTCTCGACCAGTGTCAACATGTCAGCTCCGCCTATCTGACATTCGTCGCCGTGGACGGTGGTGGGCGTCACGTGCCCGTTCCCGCTGTCATCCCGGAGACTGAAGAGCAACGCCGCCGCTATGAAGACGCGGGCCGCCGCCGGGAAACACACCATGACGAATTAGAACGCCGGCGCAGCAGCCAGAACTAGCGTCGAGCGACGTCTTCTGCCGTCCGCAACCATCAACCGCCGCGCCTTATTCCGCCTGTATAATCGAGACATAGTTCGATTCCTGATCGGAAAGGTTTTCCTTGAGCTCACCCATGCCGCCACGTCCTGGACAGCCACCACAAGGACCGCAGCCTTTGCCCGGCGTGGATACGATCATCGCTGTCGGCTCGGGTAAGGGTGGCGTTGGAAAAACCACGCTGGCGGTCAATCTGGCAATTGTGCTGGCAAAGCTCGGCCACAAAGTCGGATTGCTGGACGCCGACGTTTACGGACCTAACGTTCCGCTCATGCTCGGCATCAGCGGACAGCCGAAGATTGGCGGCGACAATCGCATTACGCCGCTGGAAGTTCACGGCCTCAAAGTTATTTCCGTCGGTTTCTTGAATCCCGGCGACAAGCCGCTGATCTGGCGCGGACCGATGTTGCATTCCATCATTCGGCAGTTTCTTGGATCCGTGGAATGGGGCCAACTCGACTATCTCGTCGTGGACTTGCCGCCCGGCACTGGCGACGTTTCATTGTCGCTGATTCAGACGGTGCCACTTACCGGCGCGATTGTGGTTTCAACTCCGTCGGACGTGTCCCTACAGGACGCGCGCAAGGCCATCGAGATGTTCCGTCAAATGAAAGTAGATGTAGTGGGCATGGTGGAGAACATGAGCTACTTCGTCTGCCCACATTGCCATCAGCAAACTGATATTTTTTCCCGTGGCGGCGCGGAAAAGACCGCGAGCCAATTTGAGGTCGCCTATCTGGGTGCGGTGCAATTGGATCCCGAACTTCGCAAAGCTGGAGACAGTGGTAAACCGGTGGTGCTCGAGGGAGAGGACTCTCCGTCGGCGCAATCGTTGTATGAGTTCGCGCGCAAGGTGATGGCCCGTGTGGCCGAAATCAAGGCCGGCGAGTCGGAAAGTGTGATCCACGTCCAGTAGCAAGTCGAGGGAAAGCCTCGTCCCGGGAATCATTTTCTTGCCCGTGCCAGCTTGAATAACGGATCCGGATCTTTATCCTCCATCACTAGTTCGGCCACCATCTCGCCCAGCGCGGGCCCATGCTTGAATCCGTGACCTGATCCGCCCCCGACCAGCCATATGTTTTCTGCGGCTGGGTGCCGATCTACCAGAAAGTGATCATCAGGAGTGTTCTCGTATTGGCATACGCGTGATTCGAGGAGCGGCGCGTCTTTCAGAGCCGGAAATCGGAAACCCAGATACTCACGGATCGCCTTTAGCCCCTCGGCGTCAACCACACGTTCTCCGGTCGTGGGATCGAAATCTACTCCACGAGTGTCATCGGCAATCTTAAAACCGCGTCCTTCATTGCCTGGAATTCCGTAGATGAACCGATCTCGATGGTCGCCCCATACCGGCAAATTCCTCTCAGAAAAGCGATCATCACCGGCCGGAGTGCCAAAGAAAAATATATCCTGCTTGGTGGGACGAATAAAATCTCCGATCGCCTTGGGAAACAGCTTGCCCAGCCAAGGTCCACAGGCAAAGATGTATCGGTCTGCCACTATTTTGGAGACGTCGGACAGTGGAAGGCTTTGCAGCTTGCCGTCCTCGAGGTCCGGCGCCACCACGGCTGCCTGCTTGTATTCGCCTCCTTCCCGAAGAAATCCTTCCAGCACAGCCTGGCACGCAGCTCGCGCTTTGAGAAAGCCGCTTTCCGGTTCGTAGATTCCCCAGCGAACCCCTTCCAGACTAATTTGTGGCCAACGCTGTCCTATTTCCTCCGCAGAAAGCTCCGCATACGGAATTCCTGCCTCGCGCAACATGGGAAGAGAACCACGCTCAAACTGATCATCGGCAGCCGCCAGCCACAGCACACCTGTTGGGTGAAGGAACTGGCGACCCCATAGTTGTTCGTGTTCTTTCCACAGTTGCAGAGCGCGGGCTGCCATCTTCGTGTAGGGCTGGTTGGGTCCATAGGTACCGCGAATCACACGCGTTTCACCGCCCGAGGACGCCCTCGAGTTTCCGGGTCCCCAGGCGTCAATCAACGTGACTCGCGCACCTCGGCGCAAGAGCTGCAACGCAGTCCAGCCTCCGAAGGCGCCTGCCCCGACTACAGCCACGTGGAGTTTCGATTGCATCTTCCGTCAACCTTTAAAATCAGCATTCTACGGCCTAGAGTGCTAATACTTGACAGCCAGAGCTGCCCTTCCTAGAATCGAAGAGTAGAATAATGCAAAGGTGTTAGTCTAAGCTTCTGGTTTTTAAGGTACTTACCCCCCTTCAACAGAAGCTAGTACCCCTTACCAGCGCAAAGCGAATTTGAGGGCAGCTGACACCGCCGAACATTATGCAGACCGGCCCACATATCGGTGAACGGGAACGCGAAATTCTGACTGCCATCGTGGAAACTTTTATCGCCACTGGTGAGCCAGTGGGATCGCGCACGCTCGCCCGCGCCAATCGCGAAGGATTAAGTCCGGCGACAATCCGCAACGTGATGGCTGATTTGTCGGATGCCGGCCTACTCGAGC
>DATHJP010000203.1:0-3942 GCA_035489695.1 Terriglobales bacterium | reverse complement strand
ATTCAGATTCAGCCCCGGAATGCCAACGGCCGTAGCCGGATTTGTACCCAGCCCGTTCGGACTCACGTTCACGTGGTATCGGACGTAACCGAATCGGAAGTCGGTGAGAAGCGTCGAACCCAGAGCATAGTCGAAACCAGAGGCGATGCTCTGGTCGCGGCTCTTGGGTATTCCAGAAAGACCAGATTGGCCGAAGCCAATCCCGCCCAGGGCGCCGAAGACCGCGTCAGCGCTTTGGCTGTAATTGGCGAAACTGTAACGGCCAAACGTGTGCAACTTCGACGTTGTCTGGTCGTCGACGCGGATATTGAACTGGTCCGAGTTAAAAATCCCGTTGCCGGAGGCCGTAAAGTTGTTGATTATTCCCGAGCCGTTCGGTGCCGGAAACTGTTGAAGTAGGGCCACGGCTTGCGATGATAGCCGGCTGGTGGGAATGCAGTTGCCGGTACATACTTGAGACCCAATGGTGAGTGGCCCGAAAGGCGTACGTCCCGAACCGTCCGCTGCTCCGGTGGCCGGATCGTAAGCCTGATTGGTCGGAGATAGCGCGAGATATTCGCTTAAATCACAGATTGCGGAGGTCGCGGGATCGCAAGTAGATCGGATAATAGCGCTGGGAATCGATTGCCTGTACGAGGACCCAAGCTTGGAACGCGTAGCCTGGTAGTCGCCGAAGACAAAGAGTTTGTCCTTTTTGATCGGACCGCCGATAGAGCCGCCATACTGCCCAAATAAAGTTGGCGGGATGAAGCGGCCGGTGAGCGGGTTCACCTTGCTCTGACTGAAAGGATCGCGCGCCTGAGTGGCATCGCTGCGCCGGAATCCAAACGCGCTGCCGTGGAAACTGTTACTGCCCGACTTGGTTTGACTTGCTACCACGCCCGAGATGGCCTGGCCGAATTCCGCATCGTAGTTCTGACTCGTCATCTTGGCTTCCGTCACCGACTCTAGCGTCGGGTTGATGACGATAATGCCCAGGATCGGGTCGCGGTTGTCGGTCCCATCCAACTGAAATCCGGTGCCGGCAAAGGTTTGCCCGTTGACCTTAGTTTGCAAGCTCCCCTGCGGATTTTCGGCGGCCGCATGGTTCCAGGATTGTTGCTGCGTGCCGGGGGATGCCAAGACTAACTGGGTGAAGTTGCGGTTAAACAAAGGCAAGTCTTCGACCGCTTTGTCGTTAAAGATCACTGCCACGTCGGCGCGGTCGGTCTTCAATTGCGGAGCTTCTGCTGTGACTTCAACCGTTTCCTGCGATCCACCAACTTGGAATTGCCCGTCCACACGGGCGCCGGTATCGGCCGACACCACAACGTTGGCGGTTTGAAAAGATTTGAAACCGGGGGCTTCGGCTTTGACGTTGTAAACGTCGGGGATCAAGTGCGTCACGCTGTAGTTGCCGTCGGCATTGGTCGTGGTCGACACCGTGATTCCTTTACTAACGGACGTTACCGTTACTTTGGCTCCAGCAACGGCCGCACCGGAAGGATCGGTAATGGTGCCCAAAATACTTCCATACACCGCCTGAGCAACGGCCGACGCTGTAATGATTGTTAAGCTGCAAACCACCACCAGCGCCACTACGATCAATCGTCTTGTCATCTGCCCCTCCGCATTTTCATGAGCCGTCAAATTCCGAATAGACCCCGAGCTGTCTTTGGGTTGTTGTCACACACTGAGAGTAATGGGAAAACATTATTGACACGCAAGTTACGGTCCAATGAGTGCCCGACCTAATCTCGTTGAATCTACGTGTCAAGAAAAGTTATTAACATCCATCACTATGAAATAGCGTAGATTTCGGGTTAGTGAATATGAAAAACGGTGGACTGATGAGTAAGTCAGGGAAGAACGTGACAACGAGTCACGAATAACAACACGATCTTTGCTCAAGAAATTAGTGACTATTACGGCGAAGGTACCTTGAAGCGTGGATCTAGCTCTGCCGCTTTCTGAAATTCCTTCTCCGCCTCGGCGTGATCGCCCTTTTGGTGTAGTGCCTCCGCCAATTGATAGTGAGCAGGAGCGTACGTAGGAGCAAGATTGATGGCGGAGCGAAACTGCACAATGGCTCCTTCGAGATCGCCAACCTGGAGCAGCCGTTTCCCGGAATTCGTGTTGAACGTCGCGCCCTGCAGATTGGTTTTATCTTTACTGATCTGTTCTCCCAGCCGGCTTTCTGTCGCAGCCCCAGAAGGATCACCCATCTGACGCAGCACAGCGGCGAGCGTAGTATGCGCGCCGGCAAAATCCGGCTGAAGCCGAATGGCCTCGCGCAATGCCGCAGCCGAGTCCTGTAATTTCCCCTCTTGTTTAAGCACCGTGCCCAGCGTGTAGTGGGCCTCAGCATAATCTGGCTTCGCGTGAATTGTGGCTCGCAGTTCGTCCTCTGCCTTCGCGAATTCACCTTGCTGCCAAAACGTCACACCTAGCGTGTAATGGACGTCCGCTTGCCCGGGATCCAATTTTGCGGCGCGCTGAAGTTCGGTGATAGCGTCACCCAGCTTGTCCTTGAGCTTAAGGACAAGACCGAGGTTGTAGTGCAGCGTCGCGTCTTCTGGGGCAATCTTCAGTGCAGATTGAAACTGAGCGATGGCGTTATCGAAATCGGCTTTTTGCAAATAGGCCGTTCCCAGGTTGCCGCGGTATCCCGTGTCATCGGGACGGAGACGCAGAGCGGATTCGAACTCTGGGATGGAACTCGAAGCGTCGCCAATCTGGATCAGCGCCAGACCAAGATTGTTGTGAGCGTCAGGATTGTCGGGCTGAAGCTGAACCGCACGCCGATACGCAGCGACCGCGCCATCGGCGTCTCCGGAACGCTGCAGCAATAGCCCAAGTTGAGTTTGGGCTGGCGCGAAATCCGGCTGCAGCTTCACACAGGCTTGCAGCTCGCGAATCGCTTCATCGCGTTTACCCTGCTGCTCCAACGCCTGGCTGAGGTAGTAATGCGACTGAGAAAGACCGGGCGCCAAGCGAACGGCCTCGCGCAGATGATCCACGGCAGCCTCAAGCGATTTTTGCTGCAAGCGGACCACGCCAAGATGCAAATGGGCCGGCGCGAATTCAGGTTGCAACGTCAGCGCCTGAGAGAATTCCGCGCCGGCTTCATCGAGATGAGACTCCTGCGCCAGCACTGAACCCAGTTCATCATGAAGATCAGCTCTCTGTGGCTCCAGCTCCACCGCGCGTTTCACTTCCCGGGTTGCGCCTTCCAAGTCTCTGCGAAAACTCAGTACCCGTCCCAGGGTGCGATGAGCTTCCGCATCGCGTGGTGCCAGTCTCACCGCCTCGCGACTCTCGCCAAGTGCTGCGTCCAAATCGCCTTTTTGAGCCAGCGCACTGGCCAGATTGGTATGAGCCTGCGCGAAATCCGGCCGCAGTTCCACTGCGCGGCGAAAGTGAGAGATCGCGGAATCGGCCTGATTCTGAGAGAGCAGCACCCATCCCAGCGAGTTGTGGCCTTCGGGGTTGCGCGGCGACAAGCGCACAACTTTCTCGAAGATCACACGCGCATCTTCAAGATCGCCACGCTTCAGCGCTGCCATGCCCTGGCGGTTAAGGGACGCGACTTGCTTATCGACACTCTCATTTGGTTTTCCTTCCTGGGCGAAGAGCGTGACCGACAGTGAACCGAGAAGCAAGATGCCAAACAGGCGCCGGAATGAAGCGACCGAATTCGAGATCGAAGGAATCAAACATCGTCACCGAAACTTCCGCTTAGGGAAATATTACTACTGGCAAGGTTTCGGTCTCGGGTGCCAGGTTATCGGTCTCCAACCCCGCGCCTGACACCTGAACGCTTGACCGCATCAGCACGCCACCCTACCATCCTAAGAAGTCCATGATTCCAGGTTTTCGATTCGATCCTCGATTCTTGTTTCGGCCCCTGATGCCGCTACTGCTGTTAGTCGTCAGCATCGCAAACGCTCAGTCCCAGTCGTC
>DATHJP010000202.1:0-5782 GCA_035489695.1 Terriglobales bacterium | reverse complement strand
AATTGGTACGGGCGTTACGGCTGCGGCGTCGCCAGGTTCGGCCGTGCACGACGAGATTGGATACGGAGGAGAGAGCGGCTTCACTGGATTTACTCGCACTCGCAATAATGCCGGTGGGATCGAAGGCGGCGTATCTAACGGACAAGACATTCGAGTGCGCGGTTATTTGAAACCCATCTCGACGTTACGCCGTCCCCTACAATCGGTGGACTTCGCCACCCGCGAAACCGTCAAAGCCGCCTACGAACGCTCCGATGTCTGCGTTGTCCCGGCAGCCGGAGTGGCTGGCGAAGCTATGGTGGCGTTGACCCTGGCACGCTGCGCCCTGGAAAAGTTCGGCGGCGATTCCATGCAGGAGACGCTGCGTAATTTCCAAGGCTACTGCCAGCAATTAAAAAATTACTGACTGAGCGAATGATCTATCCCATCGTTAAGTATGGAAATCCGGTGCTGGAGAGGCCCGCGGCTCCCGTTACCGTATTTGACGAAGCTCTGAAGAAACTGGTCGAGGACATGTTCGCGTCGATGTACGCGGCGCATGGAGTTGGACTGGCGGCTCCGCAGATCGGCATCTCCAAACGTCTGGCAGTCATTGATATCACCTTCAAAGAAGATCCCGACGCCAAGCTGGTGCTGGCGAACCCGGAAATTCTGCATACGGAGGGCCGGCATTCCCAACCCGAAGGCTGCCTCAGCATTCCCGAGTTCCGCGAACCGGTAACGCGCGCGCGCAAGGTCACCATTCGCGCGCAGGACGTGAATGGTAAATGGTTCGAGAAAACCGGGGAAGAGTTGTTGGCCCGCGCCTTCCTGCATGAGACTGATCATCTCAATGGCAAGCTTTATATCAGTCACATCAGCGCGTTGAAGCGCGATCTGATGAAGCGGAAGATTCGCAAACTGATGAAGGCGGGAGAGTGGTAGACATCGGACCTCGGAGTTTGGACCTCGTCGGAAGCCGTGCACTCTGAATGTCTCAATCCTTGAATCTCGTTTTCTGTGGCACACCGCGATTCGCCGTCCCTACCTTGGAAAAGCTGGTAGAAGCGGGTTTCCGGATACAACTGGTGGTGACCCAACCAGACAAGCCGCGCGGACGTGGCATGGAACTCGCTCAGTCTCCGGTGAAGCAGCGGGCGTTCGAATTAGGTTTGCAAGTTGTGCAGCCGGACAAGATCAAGAACAACGAAGAATTTCGCTCCCAGGTTGCAAGCCTGAAACCCGATGCGATCATCGTGGTGGGCTACGGGCGACTGATTCCGCAGTGGATGATTGATCTGCCACCGCTGGGCAATATCAATCTGCACGGATCGCTGTTGCCCAAGTACCGTGGCGCTGCGCCCATTCAATGGGCAATTGCTTCCGGCGAAACCGTCACGGGAGTTACCACGATGAAGATTGATTCCGGACTCGATACCGGCGATATTTTGCTACAGAAAGACATTCCGATCGAGCCGACGGATACCGCGGAGACTTTAGCTCCGCGCATGGCGACCATTGGAGCGGACTTGATGAGCGATACGCTGCACGGCCTGAGTGCAGGAACAGTGCATCCAACTCGTCAGGACAACAGCAAGGCGAGTCTGGCGCCTATCCTCAAAAAAGAAGATGGCGAGATTGACTTTCATCGCTCCGCCGAAGAACTCTGTAACCGACTCCGAGGGTTTCAGCCGTGGCCCGGAGCCTACACGAATTTTCGCGGCAAGAACCTTCAGCTATGGGAGGCGAAGCCTTTGCAGCGCGTTCTGAATGAAGCCGAACTTGTCTTGGAAGCGGACCGGCTAATCGTAGGCTGCGGGAAAGGCACAGCCCTGCAACTGCTCATAGTGCAACCCGAGGGTAGGAAGCGCATGGCGGTGCGTGACTTCGTCCACGGCTATCGTCCCGAGAGTGGCGAGAAGCTGGGAGCCAAGAATGTTTCCCAGACTACCCAGAATTAACCACCCCCATGGCGGTTTCTCCAGCCCGCGCTGCAGCGTTTGACATCCTGCTTCGAGTGGAGCAGCAGGATGCTTATGCGTCAGAACTTCTTCACTCTTCTCGATTTGCCAAGCTCTCGCCGCAAGATCACGGCCTCACCACAGAACTGGTGATGGGCGTACTCCGCTGGCGGTCCTTGCTGGACGCGGAAATTTCCTCCGCGTCATCCCAGAAGCTGGAAAAACTGGACATAGAAGTTTTGATTGCGCTGCGATTGGCCGCGTATCAACTGATGTTCCTCGAACGTGTGCCGGACCGAGCGGTCGTCAACGAAAGTGTCGAGTTGGTAAAGCGCGCCCGCAAACGTTCCGCGGCGCCGTTTGTGAATGCGGTGCTTCGAAGACTCGCGAACAAAACCTCAGCGGCTAAAGCCGGTCCCGATACCCAGCCTGCAGCGACGCTGAAGCGTCGCCCTACCCAAAACCGTCTTACCCAAAACCACGGTGCTGGTGAAGCTCAAATTGCCGAGGCAAAGACTGAAGCGGAATTATCACATGCGTCGGCCCATCCACTTTGGCTCGTGAAACGTTGGACTGAGCGATTTGGTTATGAAGCGGCAAAACGAGTCTGCATTTACGACCAGCGAGTGCCTGAAAGTTCGATGCATTTGCATGGAGAAGACGAACTGGCAGAGGTGAAGCTCTCTCCGGGAAAGTTACTGAGGTCAGCGCGACGATTTCAGCCCGGCAGTTTTGCAAATTTAAGTGATCCCCAGTTCGACCGCATTCACATTCAGGACGAAGCCTCGCAACTTGTTGCACTGCTCGCCGGCAAAGGCTCAAACATCCTTGATTGCTGTGCAGCCCCAGGGGGCAAGACGCGGATTCTGGCATCTCGTAATCCGCGCGCGACAGTGATTGCGGCTGAGTTGCATCCGCACCGCGCTCGCCTGTTGCAGAGGCTCGTTCCAGCGCAAAACGTGCGCGTGATCGTAGCGGACGTGCGACAGCTGCCAATCAATGCAAGATTCGACCGGGTTCTGGTGGACGTTCCTTGCTCGGGCACCGGCACGTTGGCTCGCAATCCAGAAATTAAGTGGAGACTTAAGCCCGCGGAGCTGCTCGAGTTTCAGCAACGCCAGCTTTCCATTCTGCAATCTGCGATGCAAAGTGTTACGCCGGAGGGAAAGCTTGTGTATTCGACTTGCTCACTGGAGCCGGAAGAGAATCAGGACGTAGTCGAAAAAGCGCTCGCGGCCGACCCGTCATTCCATTTGCTCGAATGCCGCACGGAATTAAAAAAACTTCAGGCAGAGGGGGAGCTGGTTTGGAAGGACCTAAAATCGCTCACCAGCGGGCCCTACCTGCGAACGATTCCAGGAGTGCATCCGTGCGATGGGTTCTTTGCGGCGATGGTCGAGAAAAAGTAAGACGTCATTTCCGAATTCAGAAAGAGAAACAGAATTGAATTGCAGATCTCAGATTTTAGTTCTCAGTTCTCAGAAGGGCAGCAGCTCCGGGGAATTCTTGCTTGCCGCTCACTTCACTTGAAAGTTCACCGCTGAGCCGGCAATCACTTTTTCTCCCGCTGCCGGATTATGTGACACGATCGTGCTGTTGGCGGACGCCTGGGGAGTGGTGATCAGGGGAGGAGAGAATGGACTGCCGGGCTGGCCGGCAAAAGTTACGACTCCAACCCGCAGTCCTGCCTCCTGCAATACCTGCGTCGCACTGGCCAGCGGCTGTCCGACAAGATTGGGCATCACCAATGCCTGAGGTTGCGAAGCCGAAGTCACTAGAAGACTGATTTTTGGAGCAGATACGCCACTGGCATTGGGAAGCGGACTCTGCGACAGAACCTGGTCAGGAGGTGAGCCTGGTATCTGCAACTGGGCGAGCGCGCCAACGTCCAGCCCGCGGCGTCGAATGTTGATTTCGGCGGCACGCTGGCTCTGGCCAAGCAGGCTCGGAATCTCCACACGCTGTGGTCCCAGGCTTAACGCCACTCGGATCTGCCAGCCGCGACGCACTTGAGTGTCGGCTGGTGGAAGTTGCGACAAGATTTTTCCTTCCGGAGTAGTCGGGCTGTAGTATCGGCGTTCCACTTCCATCTGCAATCCGCTGTCTTCCGCGATTTTTTCTCCCTCGATTGGAGTCTTACCCACCAGATTAGGTACGACCACTTCGCTGGTATGGATGGCGAAGCGCATCGCAGTCAGCGCCGAGACCAACGCTACCACCAGCAGCATCAACGCCAACAAAGCGAAACGGAGGAAAGACCTCATTGCCGCTGATTATAGCCTTCCTTTTTTGGGAGAAGCTGTCACAGGTTCTGCCGGCGCAACTCTTGGCGACGGCAATCACCCTCTATACTGCTTGCGTGACCTCGGCCATAGACCTTCTGACTCCACTCCGGCGCTACTGGGGATTTGATTCGTTTCGCCCGTTGCAGGAACGCGTGGTGCGGAGTCTGATGGCAGGGCACGACAGCTGCGTAGTAATGCCGACCGGCGGAGGAAAATCGCTGTGCTATCAGTTGCCTGCGCTAGTGTCGGAAAAAACGGCGGTGGTGATCTCGCCGTTGATCGCGCTTATGCAGGATCAGGCGGCGCAACTGGCGCAGATGGGAATTCCGTCTGCGGTACTGAATAGTTCCTTGGCCGGCGCGAAACAGTCGCTGGTAATGCGCGAAGCAGAGGGTGGCCAGTATCGGCTTCTGTATCTCTCGCCGGAGCGGCTGGCCCGCGCGGATACCATCACCTGGCTGAAGCGCGTTCCTGTCGCATTTTTCGCCATCGACGAGGCACACTGCATCTCGGAATGGGGCCATGAATTTCGCCCTGAGTACCGGCAGTTGAGCTGTCTGCGAGTTCATTTTCCGGATCGTCCGATCGCAGCTTTTACTGCCAGCGCCACACAGCGGGTTCGTCATGACATTCTGGAACAGCTTCAACTTCGCGAGCCCCATAAATACATCGCCAGCTTTCATCGACCCAACCTACGATATTTGGTGAAGGAATGTCACGATCGCGAGCAATCCAGTCTGCTGGTCAGAGTCTTGCGCAATTATCCGAACTCGAACGTGATTGTGTACGCGCCAACTATTGCCAGAGTGGAAGAGACGGTCGACTTTCTCGAGGAACAAGGAATCGCGGCAGTTGGCTATCACGGCAAGATGGATACGGACACGCGCCGGCGCAACCAGGAGCGGTGGACGTCGGATGAAGTGCGGGTGCTGGTGGGCACGATCGCCTTCGGATTGGGCATCAACAAAGCTGCTGTGCGTGCAGTGATTCATCTGTCGCTGCCGAAGTCCATCGAGCAGTATTACCAGGAGGCGGGACGTGGCGGCCGCGACGGCGAAGCGGCCGATTGCATTCTTCTGTGGCAAAAGCGCGATACCGGACTGCTGGCCCACTTCATCGAACAGGTGAGCGATCCGGCAGAAAGGGAACGTGCCTGGCAGCGTTATCATGCAATCCGCCGCTTCGCCGAGTCCGGGCAGTGTCGTCACAGCCAGATTTGTTCTCATTTCGGTGAAAAGACCAAGTGGACTTCGTGCGGCGCCTGCGACGTGTGTGGCTGCGAATCCCAGTGGCTCTTGAAGAGCATGGAAGCAGAACGCCCGGCGCGAACGCAGCTATCGATGCCAGAGGTGACTCGCGTACCGGAGAGTGCGGTGCGAGCGGAAGGCAGCGTCGCCACAGGAGTCGATTCCGAACTGCGCGACTACATTCGCGAGTGGCGCCGTGAAATGAGCAAAGAGCAGGGCGTTCCGGCTTACATCGTGATGCATGATACTGCACTCGAGGATCTATGCCGGCGGCGTCCCACATCGCTCGCTGAGCTGTTGGGTGTCTCCG
>DATHJP010000201.1:0-2016 GCA_035489695.1 Terriglobales bacterium | reverse complement strand
GTCACAGCGGATGGTTTGCCAGATCGCGCAATGAAGTCATTTCCAACGCATCCGACTACAGTATGGGGCTAATTTTAGCTTAAAATGTGCCGGTGGTCGAGCACACCCGAGTCTTTGGAGCCGGGGCCTCGCAAAACGATGCGCGTCATCTCGAGCAGCGCTTGGCGCGCTACGTCATCTTAACGCAACTATGAGCCGTCTAAATTGGTGTAAAGATAGACGGTCGCACCAGGCGCAATTCTTCAACGATCATCGCGTGGGACAAGACACCTGAGACGCCGCGGCGCCTTTCCGCTGAGTTGAGCTAGCCCTTTTTAAGGGGTTAAAACATCGTCTGAGGAACGTAGATGACATCACCGTCACGGACGTAAAAAGGTTTCGTCCCCTGGCCGACTAGCGTGTCATGAACATTCATTACCTGGCTTTTTTGGACGCCATTGACGGTGCGAACAAGACGAACGTGTTTCAGTGTTCCAAACTCGCTCGGTCCACCGGCCTGCATAATCGCTTGGAATACCGTGGTAGGCCTTTCAAAAACAATCCTGCCCGGCTTACCCACGGCCCCTGAGACTACAACGGTCGTTACACTCGTTTCTAAGCTCACGGTCACTTCCGGAGTTTTGAGCTGTGGTTTATAAAGCTGAATCAACTCACCTTGAAGTTGCCCAACCGTTTTGCCGCCAGCATCCACTTCCCCAACCAGCGGCAAACTTAGTTTGCCATCCGCGCGGACTCTTTGCGACTGATTGAGTTCCGGCGCAGAAGAGAACGTTAGTTTTACGACGTCGCCCGACGCAAGAATGACGTGCTGCGGAACGTCAGCCTGCCCGGAAAATGTTGTGGTGTTTGCATCCGTTTGGCAGCCCGCCCCAGCAAAGGCGAGAAAACTTAAAGTGCTGATGAAACCCGCCATACGACTCAGGCTTTGGAACTTGAGAAAAAATGTTCGCGGCCGTCGTGGGGCATTGATCCTGGTCGAGCAATTCCATCCGTTCATAGGCCATTAACTATCCGACGGAGGAGCTACTGGCAAGCGAACTTGCAAGGTCTTTTCCCTTTGCGCCGCGAATTAGTTCGAGATCGCCGGGGAATCGGGGGGAGCGTGTGGACCCTGCGTGCTAGGAAACGGCTCCTCGCCATCCGCGAACTTTCTTCATATTGCCAGCTCTTAGCTGCCGCCAATATCCGCTAGTGCCCGTTTTGCCTCGCTTGCTTCGGCCCCGTCCAGCCCGGCCTGTAATGCCCGATTAAGCGTTTCTTTGGCTTCCGCCTTATGCTTGGCCTGGGCTTGCGCCATCCCGAGATAGTACAGGGATCTGGCGTCGAGAGGCTTTTCGCCAGCACTTTCCTGAAATAGCTGGATCGCGCGATTGAAGTCCTTTCGCTCATAGGAAACGCGCCCGAGCACGATCGAAATCAACGGGTCGCCCGAAATTGTCCGCCGCGCTTTTGTGGCAAACTCGTACGCGGTATCACGCTTTGTCGGATCGTTAATCAATATTGCAGCCAGATCGCGTTGCGCCGGAGCGAAGTCGGGAAAACGCTGCAGGACTCGCCTGTAAGTTGCCTCTGCTCCAGCAGAATCGCCGCGCTTCGCCTGGATAGCGGCCCGTGCAGCTAATGCAGGAACATAGTTCGGGTCGGCGGCGAGGGCCGAATTAATCTCGGCCTCCGATGCGGACACATCGTTCTCGCCGGTCGTCGACGCCGTCATTGAAAGAAACGTCTTGGCGTCGGCACTTTGTGGCGAACTGGGTCCAATGCTCAGAACCCTCTGCATGGTTTGTCTCGCTTCCGCGACCTTGCCTAAACTGTAGGCCGCCCAGGCAAGATCATGTAGAACGGCGGGATCATTTGGAAGCAAGCGGCCGCCTTCCTGTAGGAGACTGTAGGCCCAGGTGTAATTACCAATTTGAAATGCGATGCTGCCGACAGTCGCTGCCGCATGAGGATCGGCCGGCGCCAGCTCGCGCGCTTTCTTCGCGTACTGGAGCGCCTTGTCCGGATTCTTCAATG
>DATHJP010000200.1:0-8151 GCA_035489695.1 Terriglobales bacterium | reverse complement strand
GCTTCCACCAGCCAGCCAATGGTGATCCAGTGGGCGTCCAACTGGATGGGAATTGCGATAGTGATAAACCCGATGGCTAGCGCGAGATGCAATAGCTGCAGAGTTTTTGCCGCGGCCGGATCCGGATATCGGACGCGCATTTCGCGGCTGAGGAAAATGTAAACCGCAGCCAGTCCCAGCGCAAACCAAGCCACCGCCTTTCGATTGATGTCCTCATACATGCCGTAAACCTGGAGGAAGTACACACCGGCATTGATGAACACGAGCAACAGCGTCAACCTCTCGGAGAAAAAAGTACCGCTTAGCGCCGGCGGCCCGCCGGCAACGGAGGCAGCGTTTTCTGCTTGACGAGCAACAAGCGGGGCGACGGCAAAAATCGCGAAGAAGAGCGTGGCAAATCCTAAAGTAAGGCGAATCTGGGTGCGATCGTAAAACGTCGCATACCAACCGACATACAACACCAGGGTTCCCAGGTAACTCAACAACAAGAGCCGCCGCCATGGCTTGATGGCAAGCAGCGCCAAGGTAGCCAGATCAAGCAGAACAATGTAAGAAAAAAGCTGCAACTCTTTGTTTTGCCCGGTAGAGAGCAGCAGAGGGGTAGCGAAGCCACCGGTTAGCGCGAAGACCGCGAGAATTTGCGCATTCTGGGTTATCGCGATGATTGCGGTTGCGCTGGTGACGATGAGCATCGCAATGAAGGCGACTCCGCCCGGAATCAGGCTGTAAACGTGGAATGCGGCCCACAGCGACAAGTAAAGAACACCGACGCCCACCGCTTTCAAAGAGTAGGAAAATACGGTGTAACCGCGGGTACGGAAGCGCTCACTCCAGACCACGACCGCAACGCCCGCTAACAATCCTATGGTGACACGGCCAGCGGGACCAATCCAGTTGTTATCAAATGCAAATTTCAGAAAATAAGAAACTCCGATGAGCACAGCGGCGATGCCAATGCGATTCAGCCAATGCGAACCGATGCGAGATTCGAGATTTGTGTCCGGCATTTCGAAAACCGGCGATGCACGTCGAACCTGAGTAGGCGGAGTGGGAGGACTGTTCGTTAATCGCGGAAGCGGTGGAAGTGACGGAGATGACGGAGGAGCTTCCGGCTGCGTCGCACCGGAGGCGGATTCGATACCGGCAGCGCGCTCCAGGCGATACACGCGAGTCGTGAGTTCGCGGACGAGAAGTTGAAGTTTCTGGAGTTCGTTGTTCTCGCTGTTCAATGTCATCCCGAGCAATTCCAGCGCACTATTTGGGCGACTACGCTGTTCTTTATCTTAGTTTTCCAACAGGTAGTGGACGAAGTATCACTCGGAATACCTGGCACGCGAGATGGAAAACTGATGGAAATCGTCGGGAAATATCTTTGAATTTCCGGAGTTTTTAAACAGACTGGGAACACTGAACGGGCGCGTCTCCTACACTGTGAGCTACGAATTCAATAAGCCATTTCAGGACCAGGACGATCAGGGACCGATACGGATGTGAGGATCGGCTTCGCTGTCATCTTCAAAATGGAAATGCGCCTCGTAGGTATGATTGAGCGCCTCGGGCCGTGCCGGTCCAGAATTAATCTGATAAGTATGGTCCGGGTTCTCGCCGGGAAACTCGCGATAGAACGGATGCTCCGGTGCGGAATCCTTTTGCTCATCGATGGGCACAAGCTTAGTGACTTTGAATTTCTTACCATAAGAAATCCAATGCACGGAATCCTGTTTCGAGATGGAAATATCGACCCCAGGATGGTCGTGAGGCTCTTCTCCCTCTCTGACCACGTAGACTTTTCGATCTCCAATCTCTCCCGGAATCACGTACAGCGTAGCAGCATGCGCCATATATCCTCCTTGCCACTTAAAGCCGACATCATACGTCATCTGGAACGAAGTAGCTGCTGAAATCTGGGCTGGTCGCGGAGATTATCGAACTCCGGAGCAGCGCGAATTTCAGCCAGTGAGTATCCCTGCGCGGCCGCTTTTTCGAGCCATTCCAGAGCGGTCTTCGTATCTCCAAACTGGTTATAAACAACGGCGCCGGTCAAGAGATATTCGGGGTCTTCATGACTGAGATCGAGCGCTTGTTTCAGTTGTTTCAGGGCCTCCGGGCGGTCGTTTAACATGGCGTAATAGTCAGCCATCAGAATATGGGGGTCTCCGTCTCTGGGATTGATCCTGACCGCATCTTCGGCCATACGGATGGCGCGTTCATAGACAGCTCGGGACTTGGCGCGTCTTCCCGGAGACCAGTAATACGCCCTTGCCAGGTTGCCGCAGGCAATATAGTCGTGACTATCAGGTGTGCAGGCGTGCTCATTGGCGTCCACGGCTTCGTCGAAACGCCGGAGATCGAAGAAAGCGATTCCGAGATTGGAATAAGCCTCGGAAGTAGGAGATAGAACGATGGCCCGTCGCAGGGCTTCAATGGCCTTCTTGTAATCCCCCATCAGAATGTAGACACCACCTAGATTCCGGTACCCGTGAGGATCGTCGGGCGCGAGCGCAATAGCCTGATTAAGCTGGCGGGCAGCATCGGCATATCTGGCTTGATGGCCATAGAAGCTGCCTAGCCATTGATACCCCGCCCAGTATTGCGGTCGCATCTGAATCGCCAGCTGATAAGTCTTTTCTGCTTCCGACAGGTTGCCTAATTTTTCGTAAGCGGAAGCTAACCCGCGATAAGCATCTTCGCTGGTTGAATCCAGTTGCATCGCCCGTTGGAATTGCTGCACCGCTTCTTCATATCGGCCCCGGGTGGTGTAAACCGCGCCCAAGCAGGTGTAGCCGCTGGCGAGATTGGCATCCAGAGCAACGCTACGGTCGCAGGCCGTTAATGACTTGCTCAACCATTCGGAATCGTAGGTTGCGTCATATTTCGCCCAGTAGGCTTCGCCCAGGCCCGCGTAGGCCAGCGCATACTTCGGGTCTCGCTCCAAGGCATGGGTGAAGAGCGCAATCGCATTCGTGACATTTTCCGTTTTGTGGAAATCCTGCAGATATCCTCGGCCGCGTAGGTAAAAGTCGTAGGCGGCGGGCTCCTGAGTCCCATGTGAAACCAACGCCGCGTGCTCATTTCCTTCCAACTGCAAGCCCAACATGTTGACGACGTTTTCTACCACCTTGTCTTGAACGGCAAACACGTCGTCACTTTCGGCTGTGATGGCATCGGCGTGCAACTGTCGCATGGTTTTCGCATCCACCAGCCCGTATGTAACTCGCACGCGGCCGCCGGCTTCTTGAAGCGAGCCCTCTAAAACCAGATTCACCCCGAAACCTTTGCGAGCCTGTTCCACGGTTGTGATGCTCTCTGCCCGTACCTCGCTCACAGGGACAATTTCAAGGGGATACTTTCCGCTAAGTTCCGTAAGTTTGGCGGCCAGAATCTCCGTCAGGCCGGCGGAGAAAGCCTTAGTGCCAGTTTCGTCACCAGTCGCGGTGAAAGGCAACACCGCCAGATGAATAGGTGGCGCCGGCTGTTCGCCTTTCAACGAACCGCCAGGCCGCTTCAATTCGAAAAGAATCGCACCTGCGATCACTGCCACCAACAAGGCCGCGATGGAGGCATGTTTGATCTCTCGTATTCTTCTACCGGACCAGAACAGTTTTTGACTGCGCGGGGGTGATCCCCGCTCCAACGAACGTAGATCTTCCAGCAAGGCGCCGGCACTGGCATAGCGCTGCGCTGGATCCTTGGCCATGGCTTTGAAAACCAAAGCTTCCAGACCATCGGGAACCTTGGAATTAAAGATTCGAATGGCTGCGGGGGTTTCCTTGCGGATTCGGTCGCTGGTAGCCACAAAACTGCTGGCCAGGAAGGGATGGTGTCCGGTCAGCGTTTCGTAAAAGACAACGCCTAGTGAGAACACATCCGCTCGGCCATCCGGCGCTTTTTCCATAAGGACTTCCGGCGACATATAAGCTGGGGTACCAGCCAGCGTCCCGGAGCGCTCCACAGTGGCACTCTGGTCGGAGCGTGGCAGGTGCTTGGCTACGCCAAAGTCCAGGATTTTCACCTGACCTGCAGCGGTCAGCATGATATTTTCCGGCTTAATGTCGCAGTGAACGATGCCGCGCGCGTGCGCTGCGGCCAGCGCTTCCACGCATTGCGTGGCAATATCGAAGAATTCTTGCAGTGAGATCGGCCGGCGCAGGCGCTGTCTGAGGTTCTCTCCCTCAACGTATTCCATGACCAGGAAGATCTCGCCCCGTTCCTCAAGCACGTCATAGAGTGCAGCTACATGAGAATCGCTGAACCGGGAAGCGCGTTCCGCTTCCTCCAGAAAACGGCGGCGATAGCCGGAATCAGCGCGCAACTGAGGCGCAAGTCGCTTTAGCGCAACTAGTCGCTTAAGCTTGGTATCCTCGGCGAGGTATACCTCGCCCATACCCCCTTTTCCCAGCCGCTCGCCAATGCGGAAACGTCCTATCAAGGCTCCGGAGAGGAACTCTGAGCTTTGGGTCGAGGTCGGGGCTGGCTGAAACTCTGCCATAGAAACCCACGAAAATCAGGGAGCAAGGCCGGAGCGATCGTCTGTTGTGTCGTGGCCGGATGCTGAGCGGAATCTTACTCCTGGGCCCAGGGGTGGGCAATTCTCGCGCTTACACTCCGTTTGCTTCGCTGAAGGCGCGGCTTGGTGCAGGTCCCTGACGAGGTATCGGCAGTGGTGTCAATGAGTCGGCACATTTTTGCTGGGCTTATCAACATTCGGACAGAATTTCGGCATTTTTCCCAGCGTTCGCTTAGGTTGCTAACTCCTAACCTTCGGCCCCCAGCGTGCATCCTTCAGGACTTTCCACGGCATAAGCGCAGAAGAACTTTCCAGGAGAAGCAGTGCTCCACAAATGTGCGAACCCGGACTGCCCGAATCGGTTTCGTCACCTGAATTTGGGAAAGCTTTTCCAAGTCGAGACCCAGTTTTTTCCGCTTTCGGTGTCACGACACTCGACAACAAATCGGCGAACCAGGCGTCCACGGCGAATCGAGCACTACTGGCTTTGCGATCCTTGCTCTTTGTTACTCACCCTGACGTTTGAAAAGGGACGCGGGATGATCACGGTCCCGCTTCCCGCGGCTATCGGAAAAAGCGTCGCAGGTTCTTATCTCACAGAACCTTATCTCACAGAATCTCAAGCAGCAGTGGCACAAACGTGACCGGTTGCCTGAAGTGTGGCTGGATGAAAGGTGGCATGACGTGCGACACATAAGAAAACACCTTTGCGCGATTTGTGGCGATGAAAAATCGGCTGGCGGACTGTGGTTCCTGCTGGCGGAAAATCGATGGGAGGATAAACTGAAAATCCTGCAGTGGGATCCGCAATTGGCCCGGCAGGATGGAATCCGGCGCGCCTGTAGCGCTGCTCACGTTCAGGAACTTGTCGTGCACTGGATGACCACGGGAAGTTTAAACTACCCTTTTGCCCGGGTTTCCTCCGACGACAAGGCCGCACCGCGATGTGATGGGGCCTGGCCGGCAAGGGTCGATCTCGACACTCACGTCGCACGGCAGATTGGCGAACTCGCTATTCATCGGGACAGTGTGAAACGCTTGCTCGGTGAAAGCCCACAATATTTAAAGACCATTCTCGATGCTTTGGTCTCCGCACTTCAACGCGAAAGTAGAACGACCAGGCCAGAAACCGCGGTGGAGAATAGGGCTCAATTTGCGGTCTCGTGGGAGATTTGACCTGCGGGGCGCTTACGGGAAATTCACTTAGAAATGAGCTGTGCGCATCACTACTCCCACTCGATAGTGCCCGGCGGCTTTGAGGTCACGTCGTACACCACCCGATTCACTCCTTTCACCTCGTTCACGATCCGGCTGGAAATCGCTTTCAGTACTTCGTGCGGGAGCGGCACCCAGTCTGCAGTCATGCCATCTTCAGAATGCACGGCGCGGATTGCGCAGGTGTAAGCGTAGGTGCGCTGATCGCCCATCACTCCTACCGACATCACCGGCAATAGCACCGCGAACGACTGCCAGATTTTCGTGTACAGGCCGGCTTGCTTGATTTCGTTCACCACAATGTCGTCACATTCGCGCAGGATGTTCAGTCGCTCCGGCGTGACTTCACCCAGAATTCGAACTGCTAATCCGGGTCCGGGAAAGGGTTGGCGTTGAAGAATTTCCTCGGGCATGCGGAGGTCACGGCCAATTTTGCGTACTTCATCTTTGAACAGATCTTTCAGCGGCTCAATCAGCTTTAGCTTCATCTTGTCGGGTAGTCCGCCGACGTTGTGGTGGGTCTTAATGGTCTGGGACGGGCCGCGCACGGAACGTGATTCAATCACGTCTGGATAAAGCGTTCCCTGCACCAGCCATTCGACTTTTCCCTCCTGTTTCTCGATGCGGTGAGCTTGCTCGTCAAATACCGCGATGAATTCGTTGCCGATGATTTTGCGTTTTTTCTCGGGATCGGTTACTCCGGCGAGCTTGTTCAGAAAGCGCTCCGTCGCATCCACAGCAATGACATGCAAACCCAGTTTGTCGCGCAGGTTCTGTTGCACTTTTTCGAACTCGTTCTTGCGCAGCACGCCGTTATTGACGAAAACGCAAGTTAGTCGAGAAGGATTCTTGCCATCGTGCAACGCCCGGTCGACCAGGGTCGCGGCAACCGCCGAATCCACCCCGCCGGAAAGAGCACAGATTGCTCGTCCGGCGCCCACGATCTGCCTCACATTGGCGACAGTGGCATCGATGAAGTGTTGTGGAGTCCATGTGGGCTTGGCGCCGCAAATGACCAGGGCAAAGTTGCGCAGGATGTCGGTTCCGGATTGGGTGTGGTGCACTTCCGGATGGAATTGCACTGCCCACATCTTCCTCTCCGGAGCTTCAATCGCAGCCACCGCATTGGCTGAACTGGCAATCAAGCGAAAGCCGGCGGGAAGTTCTACTGCTTCATCGCCATGAGACATCCATACAGAAAGTTTCGTCGGCAATCCCTCAAAGAGGCGGGAGTGATCCAGGACGTCAACATTGGCATGGCCGTACTCGCGTTTTGCAGCGGCGCGCACCTTTCCGCCCAGCGTATGCACCATGAACTGCAGCCCGTAACAGATGCCGAGCACGGGCAATCCAAGCTCGAGGACTCGGGAATCCGCCGGCGGAGCATCGGCGTCATACACAGAACAGGGACCACCGGAGAGAATGATGCCCACCGGCGAGTAGCTGCGGATTTCGTCAAGGGTAGCGGTACAGGGCAATACCACGGAAAAGACATTTTGTTCGCGGATACGGCGCGCGATGAGCTGGGAATATTGCGCGCCAAAGTCGAGGACGACGATGGATTGGGTTTCCACGGATAAATGTCTCAAATCGCAAACCAAGTGTAAAGCGGAAAACAGGCGAGTGGCGAATGGCGGTTTGTGGTCTTACTAGACATCGCTGAGGATGAGTTCATTTGGATCGATACTGCTGCGCGATTGAGGAGGAAGCGAAGATTGCGAACCACTATCCGGCAAAGCCGGTTGAACTGTCTGGGAAACCAAACTTTGTTCCGGAAAGCTCAGGACGGCGAGATAGGCAGCAAGTCTTCCTACATATAGAAAATCCACGACCGCGAAATACAAGAGCGCTACGAGAAGCACACCGCCCAGGATCACTCCAGCAGGCAGCACTCCGGAAAAAGCTAACGGAATCGCGACGGCCGAACTCGCCACCACAAAGACGACCACGTGTGCAATCTCAAACCACGTTCCGGCCGCCAGTACAGACCCGGTGCGCGCTCGGCAAAAGTCCACTGCAGATGCGACGGCCCCGAATGTGTCGCGTCCTTCAGCAACCACGAAGATTGAGGCTATGGATAGAAACCAGTTCAGGACCGTCCATGCGAGCCAAATCACCATTACCATCGTCAGAAAAATTAGTGTGGCGCTTCCTGGTGAAGGATCGGACTTGGATGAAGCAAGGCCCGCGAGCAGCAATCCTCCAACGCAACCTACAAGAGCGGCGAGCGTGATGGCGGCTCGACAAAAATTCAATCCCACCAGCGAACGCAGCTGCCACGTTCCTTCCTGGCCGGAGAAAGTTGCGCGAACGGATTGCATTTTGTCAGTCCTGAAATAATCGACCAGCGCTCTAAGCGTGACTGCGCGCCCAAATGATGCAGTTCCTATCCAAGCCAATGCCATCGCGAATATCAGAAGAATTCCGGC
>DATHJP010000199.1:0-2091 GCA_035489695.1 Terriglobales bacterium | reverse complement strand
GCAAAGGCGCATTCAACTGTCATCGCGCTCAGTACTTCCTTGGGCGCGGCGGAATCAGTGAAATATCCACCGGCTCGAATTCAAAGCGCGGCTCATCCGCGTCCGCGGCGAAGTATGCCTTTGTCGTCTTCAGCCAGTTCTTGTCGTCGCGATCGGGAAAGTCCGGCTTGTAATGCGCTCCTCGCGACTCATCTCGTAGGGCTGCGCCTTGTGCGATCACGCGAGCCAACTGCAACATGTTGTTAAGCTGGCGGGCAAAGGCGATCGTGGTGTTCGCCCACTGAGATCGATCACTCAGATTGATGTGCTGGAATCGCTCCAGCAGTTCGCAGAGCTTGGCGTCGGTTGCCTGCAGATTCTTGTTGTAACGGATGACCGTACAATTCCTGGTCATTAACTCGCCCAGCTCACGCCACAGCAGGAACGGATTTTCATTTCCGTCTGACCGCATCATTCGCGCATTCAATTCCTGCTGACGCTTGCGTTCGGCGTCGAAAGAGCCGTTAGCCGCAGCTGACTTCTGGTTGCGCGCGTATTGCAGAGCGGCTGGTCCGGCAATGAATCCACCAAAAATACATGACACCAGCGAGTTTGCCCCCAGGCGGTTGGCTCCATGGTATTGGTAGTCACATTCGCCGGCGGCATAGATGCCGGGAACATTCGTGGCCTGGGTAAAATCCACCCATAAGCCACCCATGGTGTAGTGCATGCCAGGGAAAATCTTCATGGGAGTATCGCGCGGATCGTCCCCTACGAACTTCTGATAAATTTCTAAAATCCCTTCCAGCTTGCGATCGAGCACTTTGCGATCGATGTGGGTCAGGTCAAGATAGACCATGGGTTTGCCATCGATGCCGAGTTGGTGCTCGTAGACCACTTTGTGGATGGCCCGCGTGGCAACGTCTCGAGGCACGAGGTTGCCATATTTGGGATACCAGTCTTCGAGAAAGTACCAGCGCTCGCTTTCCGGAATACTTTTGGGATCGCGATTGTCGCCAGCTGTCTTCGGAACCCAGACGCGGCCGCCTTCGCCGCGTGCCGATTCCGACATGAGCCGCAATTTATCCTCCCCCGGAATAGAGGTGGGATGTACCTGGATGAACTCACCGTTGGCGTAGTAGCAACCTTGCTGGTAGAGGGCCGATTGTGCGGATCCGGTGCACACCACCGAGTTCGTGGATTTGCCAAAGATAGCGCCAATACCGCCGGTGGCGATGATGATGGCGTCGGCAGGGAAGACGCGAACTTCCATGGACCGTAAATCCATGGCGCAGATGCCGCGGCAGACGCGGTTCGCGTCGAGCACCGCGGATAGAAATTCCCAATGCTCGTACTTGGTGACCTTGCCCTCCGATTCATAACGGCGCACTTGCTCGTCGAGCGCATATAGGAGTTGTTGCCCGGTAGTGGCGCCGGCAAATGCTGTGCGATTGTAGAGAGTTCCGCCGAAACGCCGGAAGTCCAGCAATCCTTCGGGGGTGCGGTTGAAAGTAACTCCCATGCGATCAAGTAGGTCGATGATGCCCGGAGCGGCATCGCACATGGCCTTCACCAGAGGTTGGTTGGCAAGAAAGTCGCCACCGTAAATGGTGTCGTCAAAATGCTGCCAGGTGGAATCGCCTTCGCCCTTTAGATTTTTGGCTGCATTGATGCCGCCCTGAGCACAAACCGAGTGAGAGCGCTTCACGGGGACGATGGAAAATAGATCGACGTGTCCGCCCATTTCCGCGATCTTGATGACGGCAGAGAGTCCGGCGAGTCCGCCACCGATGACTATGATTTTCGGATTTGCTGCCATCTCTCCTCGAATTCAATGTGCCCAAGTGGTGCGCGGACCTTAACGCATCACAAAAGATTGCGGTTCGGAACCAAACGGTTCCAGCGGCTGCAGCGGCGTTTTCAAAAACGCGCGCATGGTGACTGCTCCCACCAGGACGAAAAGCAATCCAATCGCAAAACAGACATAACCAAATTTGCGCCGGGCGCGATCACCAGTTGTGATACCCCACTTGGCTGCGAACAGCCACAGCCCGTATGCAAAATGCCATGAGGCGCAGATAATTCCCACGGCGTAGAAGGCCACTGCCCAGG
>DATHJP010000198.1:0-7308 GCA_035489695.1 Terriglobales bacterium | reverse complement strand
TACGAGAGGGCGTCGGCACTGAACGCGCGCTTTCCGATAGACAATCCAGCGCCACAGCCCAAGCAACCATTTTCGCGGCAGAACTATGTGGCAACGCTGGGCGGGCCGGTGAAGAAGGACAAGGTCTGGATTTTCGGGTCGTTTGAAGGTGTACACGAAGACGCGAGCATCAACTACAGTCCGGACAATCTGACCGAGTTCAATGGGCTGTCAACATTGGCGTCGGCGGGGTTGATTCATGGAGTCAATCTCGAAGGGCAGCCGGTGGGCGTGAATTCGATCGCGGTGCCGAACTCGGTAAAGGTGCCGTCCCGAGATTACATGGGATCGGTGCGGGTGGACTGGGAGCAATCGAACCGTTCGCAATGGTTTATTCGAGGGTCTCTCGACAACTACACCACCAACAACAATCTGGTGCAGCAGGCGACGCTGCCTTCGACAGGTGCGACTTCAGGATCGAAATACACCAATATCGTCCTGAATAATCAGATGACGTTCAGTCCAACCTGGCTAGGATCGTTCACATTCGACGCCAGCTTTCTGCATCACACCGAATCGCGCAACCAGTATCTCGGATTCGCGCTGGCGTTTCCGTTCAGCTCAACGTTCTCGACGATTTCAGGATTCGAGACTTTTGGCGACAACCAGTTCGCTACGCCGATTACGGCCTTTCCCGTGCTACGCAAGCAGGAGAAGTTTCAGTTTCGCTACGACCTGAGCCATTCTTCGGGAAAGCACTCGCCGAAGTTCGGGATCAACTTCATTCATGAGCCCGTTCTGAGCGGATCTCTGTCCGGTACGGAGGAAGGGTTCCTGCAGTACGCGAATAATCCGAGCTTTTACGCGGCCAATCCGGGGCAGTTTTATTTCGATCCGAGTTGCACCACGCCGGCTCCCGATGACGTGACTTGCAGAGTGACGCCCGCCGGGGATGGGGGTTTTTCGCAGAGCATTCGGCGGCTGGGGCTGTATGCGGAGGACTCATGGCGCGTGAATTCGCACCTCACGTTCAACTATGGACTGCGCTGGGATACGACTTTTGGACTGTTCGACGCGTCTGGCCGGAGTCAGTTGCAAAACCCGGCATTTATTACGCTGAAGGCGCTGGGCATCAATCTGATTCCGAGTGCTCCGCACGATTACCGGGGACAGTTCGGTCCGCGATTGGGGATCGCGTACTCGCCCGGGCGTCTGGAGAACACCGTGTTCCGGGCGAGCTTTGGACTCTACTACAACGACCTCGCGCAGAATGGATGGGTGGGCGCGTTTCAGGCCGTGAATGCGGCGCCGGGAGTATGCACCGACCCGACCAATCCTGCCGTCGACAACTCAGGGTGCTTGCCGGGTGCGAACTTCGGTGGACAGGGTGCGATCATCGATTCGAATTACAAAACGCCGTACGCGCTGCACGCCGGGGCAGGTATGCAACATGCGTTCAACGAACGCTGGACCTTCAGCGCCGACTGGACTCATGAGAATGGAACACACGCATATCGCGGCTACCCGTTCGCGGGCGGGGACAGCCTGCTTACGCCGAAGACATTGCCTCCGGGAGTGTCGCAAGGAGACGTTGTTCCGAACATTGACCTCTATAAGACGGACAACCGGTCGAGCTACGACGCGGTGACTTTCAAGCTGCAGGGCAACATGCAACGGCTGAATCTGGTGGCGCACTACACTCTGGGAAGAGCGAAAACCTGGGGTTGCACGGTGGGAGAGCTGTTCGATTACGTGAATGGTGTTTGCGACCCGCTGAACGCGTTTGCGCCGGGAGATTACGGGCCGTCGGGAGAGGACGTGCGGCATCGTTTTGTGCTCGCGGGAACGGCACATCTACCGTTGGGCATTGAGCTGAGCACGCTTACTCAGCTGGAGAGTGCGCGGCCGTTTACGCTCGCGAATGGTGATGACCGCGCGGTGATTAATGGGGCGAAGACCACGATGGATCAGTTCCGTGGAACGCCCTACATGCAGGTTGATGTGCGGGTGGCGCGACCGTTCCGGATCGGCGAGCGCGCGCAGGTGAATCCGTTTGTCGAGTTCTTCAATTTGTTCAACCGAAGCAATCCCGCGAACAACTTCGTCGCCGACGTGGCGGCGCTGCCGGTGCCTCCGGACCAGGTGGCGAATGGAAACGTTACGGACCTGTGCGGGGATGCGGACTGCACCCCGGCTAGCTTCGTCCCCATTACCAGCCTGAACCAGTTGCGCAAGCCCGCCGGAGCGCTGGGAGATTTCTTCGGCCCGGGGACAACGGTGGGAATTCCGTTCGCGGCGCAGATCGGTGTCAGGGTGACATTCTAAAAAAACAACTCCAGCGCAAGCTCAAGCTCCAGCTCCAGCTCTAGGTCCAGCACAGGGGAGCAGTTCAGCGCGCACGCGAAGCGAGCGCGCGCGTGTCTCTACAGGTCTTTGCTAGTGCAAGACGGGCAATTCCTCACACCGAAGCGGAAGCTAATCCGAAAGACGTGCAGGGACACATGCGGCACTCTCGCAATCTCGACCACCATGGACATCTACGCGCAGCACGTACCCCAGAGTCAGCGCCGGGCCGTGAGCAAGATGAAGATGGGGAGTCACGGCGAGTGCTCATTGACTCGTCGAAGAGGGCAACCATCAACTAATTTCAGATCGTAATGGAACGCGATTTAAAAAACGATGGTGCTAAGTGATTGAAACTATGGTGGAGCTAGTCGGGATCGAACCGACGACCTCATCGTTGCGAACGATGCGCTCTCCCAGCTGAGCTATAGCCCCAGTTGCGTCACCGGATTGAGATGTAATTTTAGCAGCGTATCGAGTTGAAGACCAAGCAGCGGGGTCGTTGGCTGCTGGTCGTTCGCCAAGGACCAATGACGTGCGACCAACGGCCGATGCTCCCCGCTATAATGTTGTTGTGAGTTCTATTCGACAAATCGCCTCGGCCGACTTCCCTACCCGCTGGGGTAAGTTCCGTATTTTGGGGTTTGAGGGGGGAGATTTCGGTGCGGACCGGCGTGGAGAGAGTGCGGTCGCGTTGGTCATGGGCGACGTGCTTTCCGCGCCACCTTTAGTTCGAATTCATTCTCAGTGCCTCACCGGAGATGTGTTTGGTTCGTTGCGCTGCGATTGCCGCGGGCAACTCGAGATGGCGCTTTCCATGATCGCTCAGCAAGGTGCGGGCGTCCTTATCTATGAACAGCAGGAGGGGCGGGGCATCGGACTGATGGCCAAGTTGCAAGCCTACGAACTGCAGGACACGGGGCTCGATACCGTCGAAGCCAATGAGCGCCTTGGTTTCAAGGCGGATCACCGTGAATTTGCCATGCCGGCTGAAATCCTGAAGGCGCTAGGCGTCTCCAGCGTGCGGCTGCTTTCCAATAATCCTGATAAAGTCGCGGCGCTCGAACGCGGCGGCATTGAGGTGCGGGAGCGCGTGCCATGTGAAGTTGCTCCCACCACTCACGCCGAAGATTATTTGAAGACGAAGAAAGCAAAGATGGGGCATCTGTTCTCTTCCCGCTAGCTTCATCTCTTCGCAAAGTCATCAACCACAGAGGACACGAAGGTACACGAAGGAATTCCTTTGTGTGCCTTCGTGTCCTTGGTGGTTATTCCTACGACGTTACGCTGGCCAGATTTGCAGGGCGGTGCGGCTTAGGATTTGCTGCTGGATCTCTTGCGGCAAAGGTAGGGTGCGGAAATCGTCGAGGTTTGTCTTGACGTCTGGGACGCCCGGGCCGGGCCAGTCCGTGCCGAAAAGTGTTTTGTGGGCGATCTGCTGCAGCCGCGGGAAATATTGCAATAGTGTCTTGGGTGGAATGCCGCTGATATCGAGAAAAACATTGGGGTGGCGGCGGACTAGAAAAAACGCCGTGTCCATCCACAGCGGCCGGCCTCCGTGCGCCAGCAGAATTTTCAGCTTGGGAAAATCGACGGCAACATCGTCGATGTAGATAGGATCGCCATATTTGTTGCGCGCGCCGGGAAAAATAGATGTGCCGGTATGAAACATTACAGGGATGCCGTTGGCCTCGGCGGCGCGGTAGATGATTTCCAATTCCTTCATTCCGGTCAGATAAGCGTTGGGAAATAGAAGCTGGTGTGGAGGATGTATCTTGATCATGCGGATGCCCAGCCGTAAAAGCTGTTCCACGTCAGCCATGACGTTGGAAGTATGCCGCGGGTGCAGGCTGCCGCAGGAAATCAGCCGCTTAGGATTCTCTTTGGTGTAGTCGGCGACGAACTGATTTACGCCTGAGGTGAAGCCAATGACCTCAGGAGCCACGTAGTTGATCAGCACGGCGCGATCGACTCCCGCCGCATCGAGATATTTAAGGAAAGACTTCGGAGAACGGCAGAATTCGGCAATCTGGTCAAAGTTAGCCCGCTGCTTCTTCATCAGTTCCAGCGCTTGCGGCTTGAACATTTCTACGGGCTGGATGTGGATGTGGCAGTCGGTGATCATAAGGCAGTGGCTAGTGGTCAGCGGCTAGTAACACCTTATCCGATTACAACTGTAGATTGCTAAGCTGCTCTCGCGGGTCTTCTCTCTGACTAGCCACTAGTCACTAGCCACTGCGAGTAAGACTCGCTTGGTGAACACTCGAATCATTTCCCGGCGATACTCCGGCGTGAGAGCAGAGGTGGTTAACGGCTTGGCAGTCTTCGCGGCCAATTCGGCGGCGGCATCGGCTAGCTGATCATCTACCGCTTCACCGCGCAGCAATTGCTGGATCCCTTTGACGAGTATGGGCGCAGGATTCACGGCTGTCAGGGCTATCTGTGCGTCTTCGACGTGGCCATTGGATCGCTTCATAACGATCGCAACTCCGGCCAGCGGGTAATCAATCGACCCTCGAACTCGCAGCTTACGGTACGCGCCGCGGTAGTCTGCCGACGACTCGGGCAAGAACACGCGAGTCAACAACTCGGCTGGTTTTAACTTCCTGTATGTGTCCCCAAGGCCAGTGTAGAAATCACGCAAGGGCATGCGCCGCACTCCGGATTCGCTGGCGAGCTCTATCTCTGCATTCAGGCAGAGCAGTGCTGCCGGAGTGTCTCCCGAGAATGCAGCCCAGCATTTGGTTCCTCCGGGAGCGACGTGGCATAGATCGCCATCTTTCTTGATGCAGAAGCCACATCCTTTGCGCCAGGTGAGCGATTGGTTGTACCAGAGGCAACGTGTATCCAAACAGATGTTGCCACCAATTGTGCCCATGTTGCGCAGCACGGGGGAAGCGACCGTCGCAGCCGCTTCGCAGAGAACGGGATAATGTTTGCGAAGGAATTCAGAGTGCTCAATGGAAGTAAGGGTGCAGAGGGCGCCGATAGAAATTCCTTCCCCGGGCTGTTGGCGAATACTTTTCAGGTCGGCAAGGTGGCGAATGTCGAGAACATATTCAGGCTCGAATAATTTCTGGCGCATCGAGGGAATCAGATCGGTACCGCCGGCAAGCACACGGATATTCGAGGCATGCTTACCGAGCGCTCCAACGGCCTCTTGCAGCGTGCGCGGTCGCAACAGAGTGAATTGTGGGAGACTCAATCGTCGCCTCCCGCCTCGGTGGTGGTTTCCCGCCGCGCCGGATCCAGAGGGTGACGTTCCGGGCCTTTGCCTCGGAACCAGAGCGCGCCACCGTGTTCGCGGAAATGAGTGGGGGCGGTGGGATCGACCCCTTCTGTCAGGTCAATTTTCTTGTGCGTCGTTTTAGCTCGCAGGGCGGAGAGCACTCGCTCGGGGGTAAACGGAGCTTCATGCAAGCGAATCCCAACCGCGTCGTAAATGGCATTGGCAATTGCTGGAATGGTTGCTGCGAGGGAACCTTCGCTGCACTCCTTGGCGCCGAACGGGCCTTCGGGGTCGATACTCTCAACGATAATCGGTTCAACCTCAGGGGATTCGACCGATGACGGACTGCGATATTCGAGTAATCCGGGATTCATCAGCATGCCATCTTTCCAGACCATCTCTTCGGTGAGGGCCTGGCCCATGCCCATCCACACCGATCCGATGATTTGACCTTCCACAGAGACCGGATTCAGAGCGCGGCCGCAATCATGCGCGGCCCAGACTTTATGAACTGTGACCTCGCCGGTGTCTTCGTCCACAGTGACCTCAGCTACTTGCGCTGAATAGGAGTACGCAGGTGAGGGGCCAACGCCGGCGCCTTTGTGCTTTCCACCGCGGGCCTCTGCGGGTGGAGCGTAGGAACCCGTTCCGGTGAGTGCGCCGTGAAAGTCAATGGCGGCTACTACGGCTTCTTCGAAGCTCATCGAATCTTTGGGGCCTTCATCTTTGCGTTTTTGTTGTAAAGAGCCGCGCAGGATCTGGCCGTCTACGTGGCCGCTAACGGTTGGCTGATTTTCCGCGAGAGCCGCGGGCGAGGGCGCCCGCGCCACACTTGCATCTTTTTTGGACACTACATCGTTGCGGAAGATTAAATCTTCGACGGGACAATTCATTGTGCGGGCGGCGGCTACTGCAATTTGTTTCTTTACTTGCTCGGCAGCGCGCAGGGTAGCGTTGCCGGCCATGAAGGTTACGCGGCTGGAGTAAGAGCCGATGTCGATGGGAGTGAGGTCGGTATCGGCAGCCACGATCTTTATGCGTCCCAGCGAACAGCCTAGCGTTTCGGCCGCAACTTGAGCCGTCATCGTGTCTGAACCTTGACCGATTTCGGACGCGCCCGTGTAAACCACAACTCCACCATCGCGATCAATTTTGATGTTCACCGTGGAGTGCGGCATGTCGGAACGGATGATCGAGTTCGCAGCGCCGCTGACGTAGTGACTGCACGCAATTCCCAGTCCACGACCGCGAGGCAGCTTCCCTTTTCGTTTTTTCCAGCCTGAGCGCTCAACAGTTTTCTCGATGCACTCCGGCAAGCCATAGCTTTGGACTCGCAGGCCGTTAACCGTGACGCACGGAGGTTGAAGCAGATTGCGCTGCCGGATCTCTGCGGGATCGATATTCAGCTTGGCTGCAAGTTCGTCCAACTGCGACTCGAAAGCGAAGCGCACATTGACCGTGCCGTGTCCGCGCATGGCGCCACACGCGGGCTTGTTGGTCAACACACGGTAGCCGTCATATTGAATATGCGGGATGTCGTATAGCGCGCCCAGCAGCGCTCCGGAATACAGGATCGTGACGACACCATAAGAGCAGTATCCTCCACCGTCCTGGACTACACGTGCTTTGACCGCAGTAATGCGGCCATCTTTCGTGGCGCCAGTCTTGAGATCGATGATTGTTCTCGGGCGCCCGCGGTGTGCCCAGAACACTTCTTCGCGCGTGTAAGTGATTTTCACCGGGGCACGAGCGGCGCG
>DATHJP010000197.1:0-10797 GCA_035489695.1 Terriglobales bacterium | reverse complement strand
CGAGGAGCGGAGGGGCAATCTGCAACGTGTGGCCGAAATCCGCTACGGCCTGTTACGCCAGACCGAAGAAGAACTGAACAAGCTGACGGCGCAAATGGACGTCAAGGGCAAGTCCCGGATGCTCAAGGAAGAAGTGGACGAGGAAGATGTGGCTCGGATTGTGTCCAAGTGGACCGGAATTCCAGTTTCGAAAATGTTGGAGAGCGAGGTTAAGAAGCTGGTCACGATGGAAGACCGGTTGCGCCAACGGGTAGTTGGTCAGGATACGGCGTTGGAGCGCGTTTCTAATGCTATCCGCCGCTCGCGTGCTGGACTCAGCGATCCTAAACGGCCTATCGGCTCCTTCATCTTCCTGGGGCCGACCGGCGTGGGCAAGACCGAACTAGCACGAGCCCTGGCTGAGTTCCTTTTTGATGACGAGCACGCCCTGGTGCGCATAGATATGTCCGAGTATATGGAGAAACATGCCGTCTCGCGGCTGATCGGTGCGCCTCCCGGCTACGTCGGATACGAAGAAGGCGGCCAGCTCACCGAGCAAGTGCGTCGGCACCCCTATGCTGTAATTCTGTTCGACGAAATTGAGAAGGCGCATCCGGATGTGTTCAATATCCTGCTGCAAATCATGGATGACGGTCGCTTGACCGATGGCAAGGGTCGAACCGTGGACTTCCGCAACACCGTCATTATCATGACCTCGAACATCGGATCGGCTTACCTGCAAGCCGATACCATGCGCACTGCGGACGAATTTGCCGCGGCCAGCAAGCTGGTTATGAATGCCTTGCACGGACACTTCAAACCGGAGTTCCTGAACCGTGTGGATGACGTCATTATCTTCCGCCCGCTGGGCAGGGAACAACTGGTTAAGATCATCGAACTGAGGCTGGAAGACGTACGACGCCTGTTGGCGGAGCGCAAGATCTCACTCGAGCTTACCGAAGCGGCCAAAGACGTCCTGTTCACCGAAGGCTTTGACCCGAACTTTGGGGCGCGGCCGTTAAAGCGGGCAATCCAGAAGCTGGTACAGGATCCGCTGGCGCTGAAGATCCTCGACGGCGAAGTGTTGCATGGTGATCACGTGATTGTGGACGCCGACAAGCGTACCGGGAAGATCACCATCGAGGTCAGCAAGCGAGTTGGGGAAAAGGAGCCGGCGAAGCTCAAGCGTGCTTGATCGCCGAGGTAGCACTCAGCGGTCAGCACTCAGCCCAGAAGGGATGTTGCCGACTTCACGAGAAATCACGGGAACATTTATTGCATCGCGGTAGTTTTCGCTTTACTATCGCCGTAGCGTGGCTACTCTCAAAAACATTCCTGATCTAAAGCAGCGGCTGGTGTCGGCAGCGCCGGTCGAGGACGACTCCTCATTTGAGTTAAAGCTGCGGCCGCAGCGGCTGGCTGAGTTCATCGGACAACCCAAAGTCAAAGAAAACCTTGCCGTCGCCATCGAAGCCACTCGCTCTCGCGGCGAAGCCCTGGATCACGTGTTGCTGTACGGTCCTCCAGGGTTGGGCAAGACGACGCTGGCCACAATCATCGCCAATGAGTTGGCGGTGCCGTTTCAGCAGACATCGGGGCCCACGCTGCAGATCAAAGGTGATCTCACCGCGATTCTGACAAACGTCCGCGACAGGCAGGTGCTGTTCATCGACGAGGTTCACCGGCTGCAACCCGCACTGGAGGAAATCTTGTACTCCGCGCTCGAGGACTACAAGCTGGATATCATCATCGGCCAAGGCCCGGCGGCTCGTACCCACACGATGGACGTGAAGCCCTTTACCTTTATCGGCGCCACGACTCGCGCTGGACTCCTATCTTCACCATTGCGCTCACGCTTTGGAATAGTCTTGCGATTGGAGTTTTACAGTAGTGAGGAGTTGCGGGTAATTGTGGAGCGGTCAGCAGACATTCTCGGCGTGGAAATCGATCGTCCCGGAGCGCTCGAAATTGCCAGCCGATCTCGAGGCACCCCAAGAATCGCGAACCGGCTGCTGCGCCGGGTGCGCGACTATGCCCAGGTGCGAGGCAAAGGAACCATTGATCTGCCAACAGCGCAAGCCGCCCTGCAGATGCTCGAAGTGGACCGCCATGGTTTTGACGAAGTGGATCGAAAGCTGCTGCTCACCCTCATTGAGAAATATCAGGGAGGCCCTGTCGGTGTGAACACTTTGGCGGCGGTCCTGGCCGAAGAACCGGAGGCCATCGAGGAAATTTACGAACCTTTCTTGATCCAAATTGGATTTTTGAACCGCACTCCCCGGGGACGCGTCGCAACTCAGTTAGCCTATGAACATTTCGGAATTACTCCCAACCGGAAGCAGAGTTCATTGTTCTAGCATTTTCGGCGTCTAAAATGATCAGAACATGATTGCTCATCTGCGCGGCAAATTGCTGGCGAAGCATCCTAATCAGGCCATCGTAGAAACTGGTGGTGTCGGCTACGACGTCAGCATCAGCGTACCAACGTTCTCTGACTTGCCGGCGATTGGGGGCGAGGTCACGTTACATATTCACACTCACGTGCGAGAGGATTTGATCGCACTCTACGGATTTCTGCGGCCTGCGGAAAAACGGTTGTTTGAAAAGCTGATCACAGTGAGCGGGATTGGCCCGAAACTCGCTGTCACGATCCTCAGCGGGATGGCGGCCGATGAAATGATCAGCGCCATTCGTGGCAATGATGTCAATCGTCTGACTCGCATCCCAGGCATCGGAAAAAAGACAGCCGAACGCATGGTTTTGGAGCTGCGCGACAAGCTAGCGCCCGAAGGGGTTGCAGAATCTGCCGTGATGCCGGCCATGAGCCCGGTCGAGGAAGATGTTCTGTCGGCATTGATGAATCTGGGTTATCAGCGAGCGGCTGCGGAACGAGCATTGGCTTCGGTTGAGAAGAACGGGAAGAGTAGCTCGTTTGAAATCATGTTCCGGCAAACTCTGGCAGTGTTGTCGAAATGAACAAGCGCGTTTAATTGCCCACGAATTTTAAATATAAGTCGCGATCCTGCTGGCAGGCCAGCGCCATGTCTTTCACTTTCTGCCAGGCTTCCTTCTGGGCTTCGTCGTGAGCGCGCTCGTGAACCCGCTCCCATTCTTCAAGGAACATTTCCATCTGCAGATGATTGAACACGGTTTTTCCGTACAAATCGATGCCGCGGAGATACGGAAAGTCTTTTTCATCGCGAGCTGGAATCACACCATGAAGCATGATCCAGTCACTGCGCTCGCCGAGATCGTCCTCAAGTTTCACTACCAGTGACAAAGGTCCCTCCCAAATTTGGTCCTGCGAAAAATGTACCAATCCCAACTCTATTTTCCAATACAGAAGGTGCTGAAGATCAGGTTAAGGATGTCATCTGTGGCAGTCGCGCCGGTAATTTCGTCAAGCTGGCGCAAAGCGTTGTACAAGTCGAGCAGGATCATCTCATGCGGAATCTTAGTGCGAGCTGCTACCTGGGCGGCCTCGAGCGCCGCTATCGCTTCCCGGATCAATGACTGATGCCGCAGGCTGGTTACGAAACCGGTTTCTCCCTGGGCGCCACTTTCTCCCCCGATGTGTCGCAGGATCTCATTGCGCAGGGCTTCGAGGCCCTCGCCTGTGATTGCGGAAGTCCGCACCCGCGGCAACTGAGAACTGAGAACATCGCTCTGGGAACTAGAGAGATCCGCCTTGTTCTCCACCAAAATGGCAGCCCGCTTTGCTCCTTGTTCCAGCAGTTCGGTGTCCTCTTCAGTGACCGCTTGTGAGCAATCGAGAACGACCAGAACCAGGTCAGCATCGGCCAAGGCTTCCATGGATTTGCGGATTCCAATGCTTTCCGCTTCGTCGAGAGCGCGTCGGATACCTGCGGTGTCCACTAATCGGACCGGGATGCCGCCAATTGCAACCGTTTCGCTGACCAGATCGCGCGTGGTTCCGGGTGTCGCAGTAACGATGGCGCGTTCACGCTCAACCAATTGATTGAACAAACTCGATTTGCCGACGTTGGGACGGCCTACGATGGCGAGCGTAAGACCCTCATGCACGATCTTTCCGTAGGCGAAAGTGGCCGCAAGCCCTTCAAGTGGTCCGCGTATAGCATCGATACGCTGAAGGATTTGCTCAGATGGAATTACGGAGATGTCATCTTCGGCGAAGTCGATGCCGGCTTCGAGAACCGCAATCAACTCGACCAGTTTCTGTTTTGCTGGCTGCAAAGAACGTGAGAGCGCGCCCTCGAGTTGTTGAGCCGCAACTTTGGCCTGATAAAGAGTCTGGGAATCGATGAGGTCACGAACTGCCTCGGCCTGGGTGAGATCGATGCGTCCATTGAGAAAAGCCCGCATGGTGAACTCCCCAGGTTCGGCCATGCGTGCGCCGCGTGCCAGAGCTAGTTCGACGATGTGACGCAACACAACGGGTGAACCATGGCTGGAGATTTCGACGATGTCATCTGTGGTATAGGAATGCGGTTTGGCGAAGTAAGTGACGACGACTTCGTCGATACGGTCGGCTGAATATTTCTTGTCAGGCTCAACCAGTTCTCCGAAGATCGCGCGTCCGGCTTCGAGTTCCTGCTTCAGGCGCAACATCGGGAGGGCAATTTTGCGAGCATCTGACCCCGAAAGACGGACGACGCCGATACCGCCGCGGCCCGGAGGAGTGGCGATGGCCACGATGGTGTCGTCGAGGTTCACGGGGAGATTCTAATGGTTGTCGCTCCAAGAACCGCACAACGTTGATATACGAAGATAAGGCGCGCCACAGCGGCTAAAGCCGGTCGGTTGGTCCGCACTACCGGCACGGCTGGAAACCGTGCCCTTCCACGGTGCTGCAAGCGACGTGCGATGACAATGACAAAGGGCAGCTCGCGGAGACAACAAGTCAGGAGACAGAATTGGGACGGAAGACGACGTTGGGACGGATGACAGCATTGGGGCGGATGACGACATTGGGGCGTTCTGCGGACATACGCAGCGCCGTGGAAGCGCAGGGCTTTCAGCCCTGCGCCAAAAAGCGGCGGGACGACGGCTTTAGCCGCTGCCCCCTCCGCGGGCTAAGGCACGGTTCTTCGCGCAGGCGTAGTAGCAGACTTGTAGTTCTTGGGATATACGACCACGTAGCGGCGCAGACCCTCGCCTTCGCTTTCCGTACGCAAATCGGAGTGGTCTCGCAACGCCAGGTGGACGATCCGACGTTCACGCGAGGACATCGGGGCGAAATTATAGGGGGTACCCGTCTTGCGAACTCTTTCCGCGGCTACGTCGGCTGCCAGGCGCAACTCCTCCAGACGCATACCGCGATGGTTCATGCAATCGAAGCTGACCTTTTCATGTTCGCCTCCCGGCAAGCGAAGCATCTCCATGGTCAGCAGTTCGAGCGAGCGCAGCAACTCCGCCCCACGTTCCAGGAGCAGCGGCGAGTCTGGCCCGGAAAACTCAACCAGAATCTCCGGCTTTTCCCAGTCGCGGTTGTCCGCCAGGGGTGGGTCCACGGTAATGCGATACTTCAATCGCAAACCGCCTCGCGTGACGATACCACCCAACAATTCGTTGATCTTATTGGCGGCACCGACTCTATCGGGGATAGACATGATGGATCAGTCCTCAACTTTCATTCGGTACAGAGAACTGAAAGTTGACCTCTACTTCTCTTTCTTTCGTGCTCTCTTCAAAGCCAGCTCGCGCATCTCGCGGCCCAAACTTGTGCGGTTCATGATGGATTGTTGTGCGATCGCGATCAAGTTGCCTTCCGCCCAGTAGAGACACAATCCCGCGGCCAAGTTCCAACTGATAACGCCAAGCATCACCGGCATCATGATATTCATCATTTTCTGTTGCGACGGGTCCATCCCTGCCTGCGGTGTCATTCTTTGGGTTAAGAACATGGTGATGAGAATGCCGATAGGAAGTATGTGCCAGGGATCGGGCGACGATAAGTCACGAATCCACAACCAGTGCGCGTGACGAAGGTCGAGAGCCGCACCCAGCATGCTGTAGTAAGCAAACAAGAATGGCATCTGGATAATCATCGGCAAGCATCCGCCCGCAGGGCTGACACCTTCTTTCTTCATGAGCGCGGCAATTTCCTGGTTCATCTCCTGCTTGCGGGGATCGCGCATGGTGTACTTCTTATATTTATCCTTGATCGAGTTCATCTGCGGCTGAACTTTTTGCATCTTCAAGGCCGACTTCATGCCGGAAACGCGCAGCGGCAGTAATGCGAGATTGATGATCAGTGTCTGAAGGACAATGGCCCATCCCCAGTTGTGGACATAGTCGTAAGTCCACTTGAGCCACAGAAACAGCGGGCGGGCAATCACTCCGAAGAAGCCAAAATTAACCAGTGCGCGCAAGTCTTGTGGCGCACCCCCTATGGTCGGTACAGGTACGGATTCGAGAACACCCAGTGACTTCGGACCCACGTACATGCGCTCAATGGTCGGGCCGTTCATGTTGCCTACAGCAGAGCCCAATACATCCACTTTGGTTGTCTCTTGCGGATTAGGATTGCGGGCGTCCTTGGGCACATCGAGCGGGTTGCGCAGCGTAAGCAGAGCGGCATTTTGTGGATTGTCGGGCAAAAACACCGCGGCGAAGTATTGATCTACCACCCCCGCCCAGTTGAGCGGGCCTCTTATCGTGTTGCCGCCGCTGACTTTTTTAATGTCCACGCGTTCGGTGTTGTTGTTGTACTGGTATTCGACCCTACTGGAGTGGTAGGAAGCGGCGCCCGTCTCATCCCCGAAGCCAGCCGGCCACATGGGAAAGGCCGGGACTTCAGTTCCTTTCATCTGCACCGACGTTTCCACCCGCACCACGTAAGTGTGATCGAATGAGAATCTCTTGCGGACGACCACATCCTGGTCGGCATATTCGAAGACGATATCCGCGGGAGCTTGCAGAGTTCCCGACTGCGAAGCAACATAGAGCGCAGAGTTCAGCTTGTTACGTTGAGTCTCGTCATAAGTCCACAGTGAGAGCGGGTAACCGTATTTCTCAGAAGCGCTGCGATTAACCAAGTCCAGAGGTCTTCCTTGCTCGTCATCATATTTCTTCAACACCCAGGATTTGACTTGTCCGCCGCGGTTGGTAAATGTGATCCGGTACAGATCATTTTCGATGACGGCTTCCGATTCTGAACTGGCTTGCTTTGTGGCAACAGAATTTGGAACTGTTTTCTGATTTTGCGCGGCTGCAGGGGGAATGACGCCAGCCACGTTTTGCGCTGGAGATTGGGTTTCAGTTTTTGCCGGGGGTGGCGGCGCTTGCGGGAGATATTTCCTCAGCAGCGGTTGGAAGGCGATGATCACGAGGAATGTGAGCGCGAACACCAGCAGAAGCCGGCGCTCCATTCCAGGTTCGTGTTGAGGATTGGGAAAGTCTGGCAAGTTATCTACTCACCGCTCCGCACTGTTGCGCCGGTCTTTGGATTGAACACGGGATCGTATCCGCTGCCCGCAAATGGATGGCAGCGGAGCACGCGCCGCATCGCCATCACGCTCCCACGTAGCACACCGTAGCGGTCCACAGCTTCCAGCGCGTACTCGGAACAGGTGGGGACGTATCGGCAGGCAGGCGAAAGTATCGGAGAGATTGCCCACTTATATCCCCGCAGCAGGCTTGACACGATGGTCTTGGACAATTGATTCATCGATTCCTGGTCGCCTTCTGAATTACAGCGAAGGCGCGACTGACTTCGTCCTGCAAATCTGCAAAATTGGCGGTCAGCAAGGATTTCTTCGGATTAATCACAACATCCACGGGAACTCCCGGCGGCAGATTGCGGCGAACCACCTCGCGCAAGCGACGCTTCATCCGATTACGGTCGACCGCGCCACCCAACACGCGTCCAACTGTGAATCCAACCCGGGCCGCGTCTCCTTGCGCACGTCGCAGGTAAAAAACTGTCATGTGAGCCGCAAAATGACGCTGGCCCTGCTTATACACCCGCTCGAAATCGGCGTGGCGGAGCAGGCGCGAGCTGCGTGAAAATCTGGCGCGGCGGCCGGAACCAGACAGATCAGGACTGCCATTCGGAACGATGGCGCTCACAACTTGCTATCCAAATTCAGACTACGAACTCCCGCAGATTCCGGAAAGAAGGAATGGTTACTCACGAAAGCCGGGCTTCACCGACACCCGTTTGCGACCTTTAGCGCGCCGGCGGGAAATTACTGCCCGGCCGCTTTTGGTCTTCATACGCGTACGAAATCCGTGCGTCTTGGAACGGTGCCGCCGGTTAGGCTGGAACGTGCGCTTGGGCATGAAAAAAAACTGCTCCTGTCTCGATAACAGAGATTAAGGCAAGCCGAAAGTATAAATGAGCGCGAGCAGAGGGGCAAACCGCACTCCAGTGAGTTAGGCGACCACGCCTGAGTTTGCACCACTGCCGTGGCAGTTACAACTTCAATACTTGACAGAAAGATTTCTTCGCGTGCTGAATCGTATCGAAAAAAAATGAGCTCGAAGATTTCCGTGTAGCGGAAAAATTTTGTGCTAGTATGCCGGACTGTTCCGGCTTACTGTTATTCTTCTGAAGCCAGCTCAACCGCCCCGCACTACAGAGGCTGCTCTGCTGGAAACGAAAACATTCGTTTCACAACAATTTTGATTTTGGCGCTGACTGGCCCGGCCGCCTTATAAAAGATCCTTCTTATGTCTGTTCCAAGCCCGACACTTACTCCCAATCCGTGGTTGCGCATTCTGGACGCGCTCGAAAAAAAGATCAACCGGCATTCCTATGACACTTGGCTTAAACCCACTCGCTACAGCCACTCCAGTGGTGGGATTCTTTTTGTGCGCGTGCCCACGGCGGAATTCCGTCACGTGGGAGACAAATACGCTGACCTGATCCAGGAAGCAGTCGACAATCTCGGCATGGAATTTCAGGAAGTGAAATTCGTCACCCCCGAGGATGACCCAGCATCCACGCCGGTGCGGCATGATGGCGGCCTTTCGGCTCATACCGCCGCCACGACTCCCAGTCATATATCGCAATCTCGCTTTGATTGGGATGGTGCGGCACAACTGAATCCGCGTTATACCTTTGACGCATTCGTCATTGGCAGCGGAAATCAGTTTGCGCAAGCGGCTTGCCAAGCGGTGGCGGAGCGGCCGTCCAAAGCCTATAACCCGCTGTTCCTCTATGGCGGCGTCGGCATGGGCAAGACTCACCTGATGCAGGCTATCGGCCACGAAATCAAGCGGCGGCTACCCCAGGCTGCCATCTGCTATGTCTCCAGCGAGAAGTTCACCAATGAAATGATTAACTCGCTGCGCTATGACAAGATGACCAGCTTCCGCGACAAATTCCGCAACGTGGACGTCTTGCTGGTGGACGACATCCAGTTCCTGGCTCAAAAGGAACGGACTCAGGAAGAGTTCTTCCACACCTTCAATGCCTTGCACGAGTCCATGAAACAGATCGTGATAGCCAGCGACCGTCCGCCCAAAGAATTGGCCGAGGTCGAGGACCGGCTGCGCAGCCGTTTCGAATGGGGATTGATCGCCGACATTGCGCCACCTGACCTGGAAACCAAGGTCGCGATCCTGCAGAAGAAGGCCGAACAGGAAAAGGTCACACTGCCCACAGATGTGGCGCTCTATATTGCTTCGAATATTCGCTCGAACGTTCGCGAACTGGAAGGTGCACTGATCCGCTTGGTGGCGCACTCTTCCCTGATCGGCGCCGAGATTACCCTCCCCTATACCCAGCAGGTACTCAAAAATTTCATCGATTCCCAGGCCAGGAAAGTCACCATTGAATCCATCCAGAAAGTGGTGGCCGAGCAGTTCGGGTTGCGGTTGGTGGAGATTAAGGCCAAGAACAACTCCCGCGCCATCGTCTACCCGAGGCAAATTGCCATGTACCTGGCCAAGCATCTGACCGAGGCTTCCTTGCCGGAGATCGGACGGCAGTTTGGAGGCAAGCACCACACCACGGTGCTGCACTCGGTCGAGAAGATCGACGAACTCCGCAAGACAGACAAAGATTTAAACAGGCTGGTCAATAAACTGACGGAGCAGTTGGGCGGGTGAAATCGCGGCTTCCCCAAGGATTTCCACTCATCAGAACAGTCTTCCTCGACGACCTCTGTGGAGTGGGTGTGAAAGTTGTGTAAGAGGCGATCCATACCAGCCGGTCGGGTCCAAATAGGCTCTGATCACCGCCAAATCCCGGACTGGTTATTTACATCACAGGAGTGGGCGGAGACGATGGCAGCAAGGGAGTTTGACCGGATTTCCACTTTTCCGGCTCACCTGCTGTTACTACTGGTTTTATATGTTTTTATTTTGATATAAGGGAGTATCAATAGTAGCAAGCGGGACGGGAGACTTGGTTATGCCGGCAGAAGCTTTGGCGTCAGCAGCGGGGACAACCACGATGGAGATCACGGTCAGCAAGTTTGAACTCTTGCGCGAGCTCACGGCGACCCAGGGAGTGGTAGAGCGTAAGACCACGATCCCCATCTTGTCGAACTATCTTTTCGAAGCGTCCGGCGACAAGCTCTGGCTCACCGCGACCGACCTGGATTTAAGCCTGCGAACTTCGTGCAGTATCAAAGTGAAGAAAGAAGGCTCGTGCACCATCCCGGCGCGCAAGCTGCATGACTATGTAAAGCTCCTGCCGGACGTGGACATCACCATTAAATTGCTGGAAAATCACTGGGTCAGCATTCGTTGTGGACGTTCCAATACCAAAATGGTGGGCATGGCGCGCTCGAATTTCCCCAGCCTGCCTGCGTTTCCTACGGCCGGTGTGGTTAAGATTCCGGCGCAGGTGTTGCGCAGCATGATTGCCAAGACTGGATTCGCCAT
>DATHJP010000196.1:0-3437 GCA_035489695.1 Terriglobales bacterium | reverse complement strand
ATTCGTCAGCGCCGGCAGGATGCGCGAGGCATTGAATGGCCGGCCGGCCAAAGATCGTGGGCGTCGCGAATACGAAAAAGTAATCGCGGCTTATCGCGCGGTTTATTATGGCGCCCCGACTTCCACCAAGGCCGATCCCAGCGTAGTTGCGGTGGCCGAACTGATGGTGGAGATGGGCCGGCATTTCGGTGACAACAGCGTTCTGCGTTCGTCCATCCGCCAATATCAATTCCTGCGACGTGAATATCCCGGCAGCAAATATCGGTTCGATGCCCTGTTCACAATTGGGGAAATCTACAAAGATGATTTGGGAGACGCCGCCCGCGCACGCTCAGCCTTCCAGGAATTCTTGCGGCGCTATCCGCGGCACCGTTTAGCGGATCAGGCACGCCGGGAGCTCACGGAACCGGTGCAAAATGCGTCGCTGAAATCGCGTGATAAGGATCGCGAGGATAGTAAAGATTCGAGCGACGAGAATGATGATTCGACCCAGGGAAATTCAGGAAACGAAGATGTTGGCGGAGGGGCCGGCTCCGCTGAGACAAAAACTATCAAGCTGGCGCGGGTTACCGGAATCCGCCACTGGTCGACGCCCGACTATACGCGCGTGGCCATCGATCTCGAGCAGGATATCAAGTTCGAGTCGCAGCGCATCAACCGCCCGGATCGTATTTTCTTCGACTTACTGGATACGAAGCTTGCTTCCACCCTTGTGGGCAAGACTCTCGACGTGGACGATGGTTTCCTCAAGAAAATCCGGATAGCCCAGTTTCAGCACGGAAAGACGCGGGTAGTTCTCGAAGTTGAGGATCTCTCGGATTACGACGCCTTTTTGTTGCCGAATCCGTCGCGTCTGATCATTGATGTACACGGCAATGATGTTCGGAGGGCAGCGGCGGGGATAAAAACCAAAGCCGGGAGCAATTCCGCAGTCAAAACTCCTTTGCTGAACAAGACCCAAACCGCAGCGTTGAATCGTTGCGACCCCGAAGATCCAGCGCCCTCCTGCGTGGGAGGGTCCGATTCCGGGCGTGACGTGCCCAAGGAGGAAGCCGCGAATCAGAGTTTGAGTCAAAGCGGCGAAGAACAGGGCAAAAAAGCTGTCCAGCCCATAATCGTCTCCAGCAGCACGGCTCCGAAAAAGAAGATTGTTGAGGCAGACGACGAAGATGACTCGACGGCAAGCTTAGATCCCCCCGAGGTCAAGCCGGCGATCAAGGCGAAAGGTAAGACGCAAACCTCATCACAATCGAAGAATAATCGCAGACCTTCAGCTTCCGCAGTCGATGTCCATGAAGCACAGCCGAATGCAACCGGCGACCGCTCCCTGATCCGCGCCCTGGGTTTGAAAATCGGGAAGATTGTGATTGATCCCGGTCACGGCGGACATGACACGGGCACCATCGGCCCCCATCGCTTGCTGGAAAAGGAATTAGTTCTTGAAGTCAGCCGGCGACTGGGCAAGCTGCTTGAAACGCGGTTAGGGGCGGACGTGGTTTATACCCGCAAGGATGACACCTTTGTCCCGCTGGAGACCAGGACTGCGATTGCGAATCAGGAACAGGCAGACTTGTTCGTTTCCATCCACGCCAATGCGAGCGATGACCCCGAAGCACGCGGGGTGGAGACTTATTACCTGAACTTCACGTCTTCGAAAGACGCGCTGGAAGTGGCGGCGCGCGAAAACGCGGTGTCGGAGAGTTCGATTCACGAATTGCAGGATCTGGTGAAGAAGATCGCGCTGAAAGAAAAAATCGAAGAATCACGTGAGTTTGCCTCGGATGTGCAGCACGCTTTGCACAGCGGATTAGCGGCAAAAAGCCCCGGCATCCGCGATCGCGGCGTACGGAAAGCGCCGTTCATTGTGCTCATCGGGGCGAACATGCCCTCGATTCTGGCGGAGATTTCATTTGTCAGCAACCCGGGCGACGAACACCGTTTGAAAACATCCGAATATCGTCAGCGCATCGCCGAGTCGCTCTACCACGGCATTTCCAAGTACGTGAGCGGTTTGAGCGGGGTCAAGGTCGCCAGCCGCATTGAAAGAAGCACGGGCCAGTAAGCCAACACAATCCTCAGTTGAACTGCTATACCCGCGACCTGCTTCTGGAAACTTTCACCGCAGGTCTGTAGTCTAATCACATAGGAACTGCTGTACTCGTTGTGTGTCTTGATGATGAAGGTACTCAGGCAAATTCTCGGCTCAGCTCTGACGTTGTTTCTCGCTAGTCCCATTTTTGCGGCAGACGCTGTTCCTGCTCCTCTTCTCCCCAAACAGTTCGGAGGATGGCAGATCGCGGGCACAGTCCAGACGAGTAAGGACGCTGCCCAGGCTGATCCCGTAAACTCCGCCCTGCTCAAGGAATACGGCTTCACCGACTTTGCAACTGCTACTTACACTCGTGATGACGGCCGCAATGTTCGTTTAAAGGCGGCGCGCTTCGACGATACCAGCGGAGCATATGGATCATTTACCTTCTACAAAATGCCGCAGATGCTGACCGAGAAGATCGGCGACCAGGGCGCCGCCCTGAATGAACGCGTGCTTTTTTACCGAGGCAACATTCTGGTGGACGCGGATTTTGGGAAGTTGACTGCAATGTCGGCTGCCGAACTACGCGAGTTGGCCAGCCTTCTGCCGCTGCCTGCGGGGAACACCAGGAACCTTCCTGGTTTGCCGGCATATCTTCCGACTCAGTCCTATGTCAAAAATTCAGCCAAATACGTTGTCGGTAGCATTGGACTGCAGAAGATCAACGCGCCACTTCCAGCGCAACTAGTGGACTTCACTGCCGGCGCCGAAGTCGTGTTGGGTAATTACAACAGCTCCGGCGGTCTGGCGGCGTTAATGCTGATTTCCTATCCAACACCGCAGATCGCAGCTGAAAGTCTCCGGCGAATTGATGCGGCCACTCAGCTGGGCACCGCACCGAAACCGGATGGCGCCGTTGCTTTGGATGCTGGCCACATTTTTACCAAGCGAACTGGCCCCATCGTGGTTGTAGCGTCGGGGCCGCTCTCGTCAAGTGAAGCAACCGCGTTGTTGGCCTCGGTAAATTACGATGCAGATGTCACCTGGAATGAGAACACTTCATTCAACAAGAAGGACAATCTCGCCAATCTGCTGGTGAATATCATTCTACTTTGCGGGATTCTGATGGGATTGGCATTGGTTGCTGGAATTGCGTTTGGCGGAATTCGGATCATGGTGCAGCGCATCATGCCGCAGAGAGTGTTCGATCGTCCAGAGGGAATGGAATTCATTTCCCTACACCTATCGGACAATGGGGCGCAGGGCCAAGATTCGAAGGTAAGCTCTTCAATCAAGGCTAGTTAACGCCGAACGATTGGTTCGTGGTCTCAAAATGAGGCACTTACCGGGGTTGTTAACCTTATTCGTAAGTAACTGGAAATAAACATATTTATTTCCCAAAAAT
>DATHJP010000195.1:0-5396 GCA_035489695.1 Terriglobales bacterium | reverse complement strand
ACACGGGCGGGGATGAAATCGATTGAGATCCACTTTGCATGAGGGAACCAAGAAGTGGCGATGGATTAGATCCACGATCCGATAAGCCAGATTGGCAGGGAAGTAGGGGCCGTAGTATGAGCTGCCATCTTTTCGCAGCCGACGCGTGACATAGACCCGGGGAAAGCGTTCGCCCAGGGTGAGCTTCACGTAGGGGTAAGTCTTATCGTCCCGCAGAAGAATATTGAAGCGTGGTTGCTTCTGCTTGATCAGGTGGTTCTCAAGGGCAAGCGCCTCCTTTGAGTTCGCCACCACGATGTAGTCGACGTCCACTGCCTCGCGGACCAGGGAGCCAGTTTTGGCATCCTCGACACGGCCCTCGTGAAAATAGGAAGAGACCCGGCTTCGCAGGTTATTAGCCTTGCCGACGTAGATGACCTGGCCTTCGGCGTTTTTGTAGAGATACACGCCGGCGGAGACAGGCAAAGTACGGATTTTGGCGGCAAGATCCATTGGGGGCTACCTTAATTCTATTAGAAGATTCAGAAGTGATTTTTGGTTCAGACGAACCGTATATGGTGAGAGCAATGATAAGGACAACTAGAGTGCGAGGCGAGTTGGCCTCTTGGCTATCTCGGACTTCCGCCTGCCGGTAACTTGGAGTCAATTCCTGACTCGAGCGTCCAGCGCCTAACGTAATCCACCACCGTATAAATTTTCCTCAGTTCGTATCCCCTTTTCGTGGTGCTTCTCTGGAAACCGTGATGTCATCTTCCATAAGTTATTGATAAGGCAAGCCTTGTAGCTTTGCGCACGAAGGTACGATTGGCACCCCTCGTGCTCAAGTACACTGCGGGACAGGAAACAAGACTGGCTGGACCCAGCACTAATAGTACGGCCAAGGTTTGATGAGTTTAGAGAGAAATCAAGGAGCCCGCTAAGATGAATCGTATCTCACTAACAATTCTGCTCGCAGCCAGCATGGCTGCGACGATTGGTTGTTCCAGCAAGAACTATGTGCGTCAGGAGACCACGCCGCTCATTAACAAGACCAATGAGCTGGATGACCTGACTGCGAAGAATTCAAGAGACATTAAAGACGTAGACGCGCGTGCCCAGGCTGCTATCCAGACGGTGACAGCCAAGGCAGCCGAGGTAGACCAGAAGGCACAGACCGCCAGTCAGCAGGCGGGCGAAGCACAGACATTAGCAGACAACGCGGTTCATCGCGTAGACAAACTGTCGAACACGGTCGCAAATCTGGATAACTACCACGTCGTAACCGAGACCTCGGTCCACTTTGGTTTTAACAAGGACAACCTGACCAAGAAGGCGCAGGAAGCGCTGGACCAACTCGCCACCGATGTGGCCAATGCTAAGGGTTACATCATCACGGTGGAAGGTGGTACGGACTCGGTCGGAAGTCAAGATTACAACTACGACCTCAGCGAACGTCGTGCCGATTCCGTGATTCAGTACCTGGCGTCGCAACACAGCATTCCCGCCCACAAGGTCTATCTGATTGGGCTGGGCAAGGACAAGCCGGTCGAGAGCAACAAGACTCGGGAAGGTCGCGCTAAGAATCGCCGTGTGGATGTGCGGTTAATGACCAACACGGGCGAGGCAACGGCTCCTGCGCAGCAGCAGCCGACCGCGGCTAATCCGACGGCTCCGCCGTCTATGTAAACGTTTTTCCCTCCTCCCCGGAGGACTTCGCCAACACAGGCCGTTCCACCCCCATGGAGCGGCCTATTTTTTTGGTACAGACTCTTGAGAATTTCCGATTTCCAATTGCCGATTTCCGATTGTGAGGCGAAGACCATCAGCCATTTGTTGGTTTACAAATTGGCAATCGGAAATCGGAAATTGGAAATCCTTAAGCGTTTCTAGTCTGCGCTGATACCTGACCCAGCCCCCGCGCCAGCCTTCGGGACATGGCTCCCGGAGGCTGGTAGGAGGGGCGAGGCGCACGCTCCGCTTCCGTCATGAGAGGAATCCTGGAGTTCCGCGCCTGCCAGGTGAATAGACGGCCCTCGAAGTGAAAGGAAATCTGCCGGCACGGAGTATTGAGGCTCCCATGAGGTCATCAAACTCAATGTGGCTTGGTCCGCCGTCAGCGCTCATGGAGACTGCTGTTGGCGGTACAATGTCGTCATGACCCGTTTAACATCTCTTCTGCTCTTGTTCAGCTTCGGCGGTTGGGCCGTGGCTCAACAACAGCCAACGCCCGGGCCGAACCAGGAACCTCCGCGATCCGAGCGGAATTCAGAGCGGAACAAGGAAGCAGGCGAAAGCTCCAGCCGCGATAGCAGGATTGACCTCAGCCCTCCCAAAGACGACGCCAAGAATCATCCTTACAGCGGTGCGGCGGTTTCCGACGCTGCAGCCGAAGCCTCTCCCGATGTGCAGGAATTCCATCCCTGGGATCCGCACAAGGCCCTGAAGGACATTGAAGTTGGGGATTTCTACCTTAAACGTAAGAACTATCGTGCCGCCCTCGACCGCTATCAGGAGGCATTGGTCTGGAAGCCGAATGACGCGATTGCGAATTTCCGCATGGCCCAGTGTTTCGAGAAGCTAGACCAGCCGGAAGAAGCCCGCGCTCATTATCAAGCGTATTTGAAAATATTGCCTCACGGGCCGTTGTCAGCTGAAGCGCAGAAGGGGCTGGAAAAGTTGAACGGCCCTAGTGAGAAAAATCAGGCCTCGGGGAAAGTTGCGCCCAAGCAGTAAAGGACGGACTCGCAAGTCTCGCGTTTCTTCTGCGCTTCTTGCCTTCCCTTCGACTGTAGAATGGCTCCACGAGAGCCGGCGGGACGCCGGCGCTACTTTTCTACTCTTAAAAATTCACCATTGCTGGCGTTGACCGCTATCCTCAGCTTGGCATCTTCCGCGTTGGCGCCATAAATCACGTGCCAGATCAGTTCGTTAGTGACGCCGCTCCAACTGAGCACGTAGAGGATTGGAGTGTCCGGAGCCTTTTGCAGAATTTTATCTCCTCCATGTTTTTGCGCCGCCTCCAGTGCTTTGTCCGAATCGACTTTGAGAAAAGCGGGATCGAACACGCGGGTAGAAGAATTGCTGGGGTTATAGGTATCCTCGTTGCCGGGGCTAATTCCAGCCGAAGGAGCGTCAGGCGCCTGACTGCCGGACCAGATGAACGGTTTCACGCCGCGTTGGCTGGGGGACGCAAAGTAGGCACGCCACACCGCTGACTTTCCATCTTTGCCCTTCCAGTCATCAGTGCTCTGCGATTCCAGCCGATATGGTTGGGCATCGCGAGCCCAGCCACGAGCGGAGATATAGAGTTTCTGAAAGGCGGTGCGGCCAGTCACGGCTTCGGTAGCTTTCGGCTGTGCTTTTTCAGTTTGCACCGGCTTGGCTGGCTCGGATGTGCAGCCAGTCAAAATGGTCAGTCCCAGCATTGCCATCAAGAGCTTCTTCATGTCCGCCTTCCTGTCATGCGCGTGAAATTTTGCAACCGGGATTGGCGCGCATCATTCTACTAGATACACTGGGAAGACTGGCCATGGATTCTTATCTCGATCGATTACGAACTGCAATCGCATCCGCCACCAGCGGAATGACAACCGGCGATCTGACCCGCCATCGTGAGGGAAAATGGAGCACGGCGGAAGTGCTGGAGCATCTTTATCTCTCCTATACCGGCACCAGCAAAGGTTGCGAGCGCTGTTTGCAAGCGGGGCGGCCCCTTGCGCGTACACCACGATTGAAAGATCGTCTGGTCACGGCAGTTGTCGTGGGAGCTGGTTATTTCCCGCCTGGGCGCGAGGCGCCGAAGAATACCCGCCCGCGGGGTATGACGGCCGAGAGAGTGCTTTCGGACATTGAATCGCAGATCGCCACCATGGATGCTTTAATCGCTCAATGCGAAGAGCGGTATGGAAAGCGGACTCGAGTGCTGGATCATCCGGTCTTGGGCCCGCTGACCGCGGCGCAGTGGCGCAAATTTCATTGGGTGCACGGGAAGCACCATGTAAAGCAGATTTTGCGGCTGCGTGCGGAGACATGACTTTCGCTCATCTCTCCGCACGTGAGTGTTGAGCTGCCCGAATTCCAGACTATGGATTCATCGAAGAAGGAACTCCCGCCTTGCGCGCCCGCTCCCGCAGATCTTGCAGTTCTTCTTTGGCGGTATCCAGAGTTTTTTGTTTCTCCGCAAGCTGCTGCTTGTACTGGGCGTCTTCTTTGTCCCACGAACCTGCGTTGCGCAGGCGGTTGCCGGCATCGGCGTAGAAAGCGGCGGCGCGCAGACGGTATTCGCGTTGCATCACGTCCATCTCGCGTGTAAGCAGGTTTACCTGCTCCTGCTGCGCAGTAATTTTCTTTTTCCACTCGTCGTACATTTTCTGGCGCTCTTTCGCCGGTTCCCCAGGCTTGCTTTCGCCCAGCTTTGTCGAGTCGTCAGCTTTTTGGTCGGTTTGCGCCTTGTCCGCTGCGTCACTCGAGTTGGGTGCTGACTGATCGGCAGCTTTTCCTACGACACTGAGTGTGTCGGTCTTCGGCAGATTGTCGTTGTCGAAGTGCTTGCCGGACTCCAGCTTCTCCTGCTTCTTCTCTTTACGGACTGCGCGGGCATAATCGCCCAAGGGTTCAGACTGAGCCCCAGCCAGCGTGGTCAGGGTACCTGCCAAGATCGTCACAGCCAACCAAACGTACGCGATGCTCTTCATAGTTTCTCCAACGTTAGTTTTAGAATCCAATTTCCTTACTCAGTCTCTAGCGTCAACGCGATTCAAACACCCCGTAGCTGTTCAACCTTCTCAGCTCTAGGGCCTAGCAGGAAGCCACCAATCGTTTGATCCAGGTGCGCGGCTTCCGCGGCGATGTCGGCAGCTAATTGTTGCGCCAATTCCGCGTCTCCGCTGGCTGCCAGTTGCTGTGCATAACCGGAAATAGTCGCGAGCGAATTGCGTAGCTCGAGGGCCATCTCGGCCGACATCTCGCCGCGCAATGCCTGTTGCCGCCGAATCTGCGACACTTCGGTCTGATCATTGATCAGGCAGGCGGCGCCCAATATTTCGCCATTGAGCGAATGCACCGACGTCACCGTGACCTCGAGGATGCGTTCCTCTGTACCTGGAGTCACATATCGCAGCGTCAGCTGCCGCGGAGGTGTCTTTTCTCGTAAACCGGCCTGGACTGCCTGTGCGACGTCGGCGTGGGAGCCGGAAGCCGAAAGCAAGGTCGCATTGCCGAAGACCTCAGCCGCGTTCATCCCTGCCAAAGACGCGAACCCTAGAATGTGCTTGGCTGCGCCATTGGCCTGACGGATGAGGCCGTTCGGGGTAAAAAACACGACTCCGCTCGACAAATTGGAAAGCACTGCGGCACTGATATTTTCTGAAGCCTTGGCACGACGCCGTTCTATCTGTTGTTCGCTCAGCAGTTCGTGT
>DATHJP010000194.1:0-2520 GCA_035489695.1 Terriglobales bacterium | reverse complement strand
CGAAGTCAAAGAGGTCATTTTCCGCAATGCGGGGGAGTAGAACTGCACTGGCGCAGTTCGACTCCTCGCCTTTATCCGTGCGAGGAGGACAAGGAGAATCATTCGGGGCAACCGTTTCCCCTCGGCAGCTCCTTCCTCGCAACTCTGGGCTGATCTGCTTTGCTCGTTGGAGCACCAGTTGGCGTATCCGCGTCCATCTGCGTAATCTGCGGTTATGAAAAAGTGTCTGCCGATTTCACCAAGGCGAAGCGCCCGGAAGCGATGTCGGTGAATCTTCGGCGGTTCTCCATTGAAGCGGTTTGTCGCGGGCGGTGTTTCCTGATTCACGGCTGAAGATGGTTGATGGATGGGCGAGCGGACGAAGCGGAGAGGCAACAGGCGGCGGAATTCGCGTGCTTGTCGTTAGTCTTTGGAAGGATTACTCTCCGGTCGTGCAGAGTTTCCTCCGGTGCCGCTTATGACTCACACTGAGATCGATCGCTGCAGCCTCGAGATGGACCGCGAGATCGCCCGGCGGCTGCGCGTAGACCCGGCGCTGGTCGAGGTTGCGCGGCGCAACCTGAAGCGGTGGCTGGGCCGGCCACGCCTGCCGGCTTCCCTGAAGCGTTGCTACGATGAGTGGCAAACGATTCTTGACTCCTACTCGCTCGATCAACTGCTGCGATTATTGGAGGACGAGGGCGAGGAAGCGCAGCGGCTGCGGCAGAACAGTCCGTTCGTGGGAATCCTCACTCCCCTGGAAGTTCGCGAATTCAAGCGCCGATACCGGCATGCGTCGCGAACAGCTTGAGCATATTATTCGCGCCGCCTGCGGGATCACGGGTGCCCCCGCTGTGGTGATTGTGGGCAGCCAGGCGGTTCTCGGACAGTTTCCGGATGCGCCGCAGGAGTTGCTTGTTTCGATCGAGGCAGACGTATTTACCCTTCGTGATCCGGCTGACGCCGATCTGATCGACGGCTCGATAGGTGAGCGATCCACGTTCCACGAAACGTTCGGCTATTACGCGCACGGTGTTGGACGCGAAACGGCAGTCCTGCCGCATGGATGGGAGGACCGGTTGATCCGAGTGGAGAACGCGAACACTGGTGGCGGTGCAGGGTTGTGTCTCGAAGTCCACGATCTGGCGGTGAGCAAGCTCATCGCCGGACGTGAGAAGGATATGGAGTTCATCCGTGCATTGCTCCGCAGGCGGCTCGCGGAAAAAGGGGTCTTGGCGGAGCGGCTCACCCGGACGGAGTTGCCCGCGGATCTGCGAACGTTGTGCGAAGGAAGATTGCAGGCGCTGGAATAAGCTCCCACGCCAACGCTTTCTTAGTCTCCTGCCGAGTTTCTTAAGGAGATTCGACTTCTCGGTCTGGCATTCGGTTCTGTATTTCGGAAGAACAATGCGAGACGAAAACAATACCGTGCTCTTGAAGCACGCGGATGACCTCCCCGGATCCCAGCCGTTTAGGCATTCACCAGCTCCCGCCCTACGTTGACGTCGGTGACGGGCGTGTAGGCGGAATCGGGTTCGCCCTCGAAGTAGAGCTCGACGGCTTCCTTGAGGTTGGCCACCGCTTCCTCACGGGTCGAGCCGAAACTCGACACGTCCACGTTGAGACATTGGGCGACAAAGAATTCTTCCTCGCGGTAAACGACGTAGGCCATTTGTTTCATTCCCCGAATCTGGCAGAAGGGTCAAGCGGTGGCAATCATGGCTGCCGTTTTCTCCAAGGCGAAACGGTCGGAAGTGAGACACGGATTCAATTTGTGTTGATCCGTGTAATTCGTGTCTATGGCTGATGTCTTTTCCAAACGAAACCGTTCCGAGGCGATGTCGCGATTTCTTCGGCGTAATTGATCAACCTGGCAGCGTCGCGAGCTTTCGATTGAGCCGCTCCAACGTCTTCGCTTTCTCCGTCTGACACTCCCATACGACGATGCTTCGCCAACCGAGTTTGCGCATCGCGCGCTGATGAAGTTTGTCGCGTGCGGCGTTGCCGTCGAGTTTCTTCAGCCACCATGCGCGGCGATGCCTTGGCGTCGTGCAGTTCTTGCAGTCGCGATGCCGTCCGTCCGGCGAGTCGCCGGACGGCACAGGCGGGTCGCCTGTGCTACTAGTAAACCATTTTTCAAACACACGCCAAGACGCGCGCGCCTTCGCGGTTGCTCCCGCGCAAACGGCGGGTCCGCTACCATTGGTGGAGTCGGTAGTAGGATTGGGCGCGGTTGGTGAGCGTCTCCGGATCGTCAAAGGAGAGGTCGGGCAGGATGGGACTCAACGGCTGAAACGGGCCGGTCACGGCGGCGGCGCGCTCGACCTGAAAAACACGTCCTTGGCCTTGCCACGTCAAGCCTGCACTCCTGGTGGAGTTGGTGGCCTGAATATTCAGGAGTGGAGGCGGCGCGGGGAGAATCGCGTCGGTGATGACGTAGAGCGCATCCAACCCGAGGTCGGACGGGGCATTGGTCGGCGCGAAGGCGCTCAACAGGTCCGGGTTGCGGAATACGATGTAGCCCTGATCACTGAGCAAGTT
>DATHJP010000193.1:0-6302 GCA_035489695.1 Terriglobales bacterium | reverse complement strand
GCGGCGGTAGTAAACAACTTGGTGTTAGAGGCGGGAGTGAATAGCTTGTCGGCATTCTGCGCGTAAAGAGTCTTGCCGCTGGAAAGGGATACCACCTCGACACCCCAGAAACCGCGAGTGAGGTCGGACTGGGAAAGGATAGTGGCAATCCGCTTCTCGATGACCTTTTGGGAAATGGCCTGCAGTTGTGTCGCCAGCAGCAGACAAAGGATCGTCAGGAGGTAGTGGCGGGGACGCCGCATTGCAAAGTGATTGTAACACCGGGAAATCAGGCTTTGAGGGGGAGCAAGGCTAGCCGAATTAAGCGATCGAGTTATTTCTCGAAATCACATGGCCGGTTTTCGAGCGGAGCTTGAGTACCCTGGCAACGCCCAAGTGTGGGTAGAGATTGGGGACATGCAAGGGGGATGTCCCCGACTTTACTTCGAACTCGGGGAGTTTCACCATCTCCCCCTTGATCGCGACCACACTGACGAAGAGAACCAGAAAGATAGGCTAAACTACGGGGCGCAGCATACGTCCAATACCGTAGGTCTATTTCAGGCACTTACGGGAGCGGTGGGAGGCGAGGGTCAATGGTTGCACGCTTCTTCAGAAGCCGCAATTGCGGCGTGCGACCTAATCTGAATCTTTCCGCGGTTGCCCGTGCAGCTTGTCTGTTCCTTTTCTATCTTTCAGCCGGCATCAGCTTCAGCGAAGCCCAAACAAGCTCTGTGGATGCGGCTCTTCCGAAACCTGCGGCTCAGATTGATCTTCTGCCTTTAGGGTTTGTCGGTCTGTCTCCAGAGGCGCGGCAATCCGCCAATCTCACGGTTGACTTCCTGGACGTTCATCACGTGCTGCTCACCTTTAATCCCAAAAAGTTGTTCCCCAGGTTGCGCGATTGTCCGCCGACTCATGACGACCGGCTGATTCACGCCATGGTCTTGGAGCTACCCGGGGGAAGAGTGCTCCGAGAAACGGATTGGTATTTGCATGATGCGCGACGTTATGTCTGGGCCCTGGGGTCCGGTCGAGTTCTGGTGCGCAGGCTGAACCAGCTTTATGAAGTCGATTCAGATCTTTCAGAAAAGCTGGTTTTCGAGTCAGCCAAAGAACTTCTCTGGGTATCGGTAACACCCGACGGAAAGCAGATCATCACAGAAACCAGCGAGGAAGCCGCCCAGGGGGCAGACGAAACGAAAAACAAGGTGCGAGTGAAGATTTCTTTTCTCGACGGGGATTCTTTTGCGGTCCAGAGAGTCATTCGGTCGCGGGATGCGGTCCGTTTGGAAGCAACCAGCTCGGGTTTCGCCGATGTCCGGAACAGAGGCAACTCCTGGCTGATTCGATTTGGGCCTGTCAATATCACGCGCATCAAGGGCGTGCCCAACATTCTTTACAGCAGCGCCAACACCATGCTCATCGGGCGCTGTTCGGTATCGCGCGAAGGCTATAACGTAAGCGCGTTCACCTTAACCGGGAATTCGCTGTGGCGGCAGCATTGGAGCGGGTGCCGCTACTTACCGGTGGTGAGGCGCAGCGAAGATGGCAGCCGTTTTGCCTTCGGTACCATTGCCTTCTCAAACGTGCCGACCAAGCCTGCCGCAGATGCTCGCGGAATAGATCCTGGAGATGACACCCTGGACCAGACAGTTGAAGTATTTGACACGGCGAGCGGAAACTCCCTGATGTCATTCAGAACGAAGCAAGCAGTTTTGGACGGACAGAATTTTTCGCTCTCTCCTGATGGACGACAACTGGCGGTCATAGTCGGAACCGCGATGAAGGTCTACTCATTGCGGGAGATGTCTGCCGACGAGCGGACGAAATACATTACCGTCAAGTCCGACAGCCCGGGTCTCTACGTTCCCATACAGACCGGCAAAACTGCTCCCGAGGAACCCATTTACGCTTCCGCTGCAGAGGACGAACCTGCCGCAACTGAGCAACAGAGTTCTGCGGCGAATTCTAGCTCTCAGCAACCAGATTCCACGGAGCCTTCGGCTACAAAAGCAGCTGAAATACCCCCAAAGTCGACTGCCGAGGGGACGAACAAAAGCATGGACGCGTCCCTGCTAACACTTCGGAGCCTCTCCCAGATAGTGGTTTTGGATGTCGTGGTAACGGATTCCAAGGGCGACGTGGTGAAAGGTTTGCAGCAAACCGACTTCGCCGTAGCGGAAAACGGGAAGCCTCAAAGAGTCAACTATTTTCACGAACATGCAGGGGTAGCATCCGCGACTCCATCCTCCGCAACTGCATCAGCCTCACCGGCGCCGCCAGCGGCAGCGGAAATTCTTCCTCCAAATGTCTTCTCTAATCAGTCGCAACCAGTTGAATCGGGCCCGACAACTGTCGTATTGCTCGATCTACTCAACACGCCGATGTCGGATCAAGCGCGTGCCCAGGCAGAGCTAGTAAAGTTTATTAAGGACAAACCGAAGGAATCCCAATTCGCTCTGTTTACACTCGCCACCAGGCTACAGATGATTCAGGGATTCACCCAGGATGGAAGCGTCTTACTGGCTGCGGCGAATGGGAAGAAGGCCTCTTTGCGTCACAGGCCGCTCATGGATTCCGATACCGTACTTCGGCCGTCGCTGGAGGCGGGAAGCGCAACTGCGAAATTTCTCCCCAAGCTCGATTTCTTCGTGCAATCAATTCAGCTGCAGGAAGCTGAGGCTCGGGTTCAGGATGCGGATCAAAGGGTGTCCGTGACTTTGGACGCGCTTGCGCATCTGGCGCGTTACCTTTCAGGAGTTCCGGGCAGGAAGAACCTGGTGTGGCTGTCTGGATCGTTCCCGCTGAGTATCTATCCTGACTCCAGCGGGGAGACTCCGTTCCTTCAGGGGAGTGTCTACGGAGAGAGCTTGAAAAAGGCGGCGAACCTGCTTGCCGAGGCGCACGTTGCTGTCTATCCCGTTGACGTAAGAGGCTTGGTGACTGATCCCCTATTCAGCGCCTCCACCAATGATCTTCTCGCACCGCTTTCCATGCAAGGTTCGACTCCCACGGGACCGGTGGGCCCAGGTGGAGGTGGGTCAAGAGGTGGAACCAGAGGCCCGAATGCAAATACTGCCGTGCCAATTGCCATAATGCAAACCCAAGCGGAACAGTTTGCCTCATCCCAAGCGGGGGAGCGTGCGACCATGAACCAAATTGCCGCCCAGACGGGCGGACGAGCGTTCTATAACACGAACAGCATTGCGGAAGCAATCAACACTGCGACCGAAGAGGGCTCGAATTATTACGCGCTTTCCTATACGCCTCTCAATAAACGGACTGACGGCTCCTTCAGAAAGGTGAGGGTTTCGCTTGCAGGGAAAAAGTATCATCTCGCGTATCGCAGCGGCTATTACGCTGTCGATCCAAATTCGCTGGCGAAACCCTCGAAGAATCCAGCTTCCGGTCTGGCCCGCGCGGCCATGCAACAGGGATCTCCGCAGTCACGTCAGGTCGTATTTGGGACACGGGTGGTGCCCCTGGGCAAGCCGAGACTGGTAAAAGACGCTCCTGGCAGCGGTAAGCGCTCCAAAGGGAAACGACAAAATAAGGATTTGCCGGTGGAGATGCAGCGGTATGCCATCGATTACGCTGTCATTCCTACCGATATACGGTTCACCCCGACATCCCGGGGAACGTATCACGATGTTCTGAACTTCATGATCACCGCGTTCGATGACGACGGGAACATGGTCGCCAGCGAGGTGAGCCAGATGACCGCCGATTTGAAACCAGAAACCGTGCGGGACGTCATGCTGGGCGGCTTACGAGTGCACCAGGAAATTGATGTGCCGGTAAAAAGCATCACAATGCGTTTGGGCGTCGAAGATGCAGCCAACAGTCATCTTGGCACGCTGGAGATTCCGTTGCCGGTCAAGGCTCCTCCGGAGACCGCGGCAGCGAGACGGAATTCATTGCCTCCGATTGAGCCGGACTGATTGCTCATTTGTGATTGTTGATTGCTACCGCGCTGATCCCTGATGGTTAGTTCTGAATTCTGCCTTCTGAAATCTGCAATCCTGAGTCCTTCGGTTTAGAATCGGGAGCTTATGCGGCCCATTTTCGAATGGAACATCGGTTCCCGTAAGTTGGGATTGGGAAAACGCACACTCATCATGGGTGTGTTGAACGTCACTCCAGATTCATTCTCTGACAGCGGGCTGCATTTTGATCGCGATCGTGCGCTGGAACACGGGCTAAAAATGTTGCAAGAGGGCGCCGATATTGTTGACGTCGGAGGCGAATCTACGCGGCCGGGAGCGAAGGTAGTGTCCCCCACTGCCCCCAGTGGGAAAGAACCTGCCGCAAATCAAACTTCGGCGCAGGTGCAGCCGGCAGTCAGTGAGCAGGAAGAATTGGATCGCGTAATTCCAGTTATCGCGTCGCTTAAGCAGAAACGGCCCGATGCCGTCATCTCAGTAGACACCTACAAAGCAAAAGTTGCTCAGGCGGCGGTGGAAGCAGGCGCCGAGATTGTGAACGACGTGGGCGGATTTCGCTGGGATCCACAAATGGCAAAGACGCTTGCAGGGTTGAAATGTGGCGCGGTGTTGATGCATGCGCGGGGACGTCCGGAGGAGTGGAAGACCTTGCCACCGGCTTCCGACATTGTGGTTTTAGTGAAGCGGGAATTGAGAGACTGGGCGGAGATTGCAGTCCGCGCCGGAGTGAAGCGGGACCGCATCGTGCTCGATCCGGGGTTCGGCTTCGGCAAGAACTTTCAGGAAAATTATCCACTCTTAAAGCGCTTTGAGGAATTGCATGAGCTGCGCTATCCGTTGCTGGTAGGGGTGTCGCGAAAATCGTTTATTGGACGTGCCTTGGCGCGTGATGGTAAGGACGCGGACGTCGCGGACCGGCTGTATGGAACGTTGGCTTCGGAAACGGTGGCCATCTTGAAGGGAGCGCATATCGTTCGCACTCATGATGTGCGAGCGGCTCTCGATGCGGCGCGCATCGCGGATGCGGTGGTGAGCTAGGCTCGCGATGACACACTTAACGAGACAGCCGACCATCAGAAGGTTTTTGCAGAATCCAGGAGGATGGTGACAGGGCCGTCGTTCACCAGTTCTAACTGCATCGTTTCCTGGAAACGACCGGTTTCACAGGCTAAACCAGTGGAGCGGATGCGTTCGACGAAATACTCGTAGAGCTCACGAGCGCGTTGCGGTGGAGCAGCCGCATCGAACGAGGGGCGTTTGCCGCGGCGAACGTCGCCATAGAGAGTGAACTGGGAGACAACCAGGATTCCGCCGCGAATATCCGAGACTGCCAGATTCATTTTGCCATTTTCGTCTTCGAAGATTCGCAGGCCGACGATCTTGTCGGCGAGGTAATCAGCATCGGTCTCAGTGTCGGCACTTCCTACTGCAAGTAGGACGACGAGGCCACGGTTAATCCTTCCCGTGACTTCGCCGTTCACCGTGACTCCTGCACGGGTTACTCGTTGGATGACGGCACGCATAGAAACAGTGTCTAGTGTCTGGTTTCTAGTTTCAAACGCTCATCCTGGTTTGCTATTTGTGCTGCCGCTTACTAAAATCTCGTTTCTTCACGGGAGCTTTCCGAATGTCGCTTCAGGTCACGATACGCCTTCATATCGCGGCAATGTTAGTTGCATCTTTCACGGCGCTGGCCCCAGCCCAGAGCGAACCAGCGAAGAAACCAGCCGAAGTCCTTATCAAGAACGCGGTGGTGATGACCGTCACCCACGGAAATATTCAGAATGGCAGCATCTACATTAAGAATGGCAAGATTGCCGCAGTCGGCAAAGATGTGACTGCACCCCCGGGAGTCGCTGTTATCGACGCCGGCGGCAAGTATCTGACGCCGGGGATCATCGATTCACACTCACACATTGCGCTCGATGATGACGTGAACGAAGCTACCAGTCCCGTAACTCCACAAATGATGATGATGGATGCCTTCGACTATCAGGACAAAGCAATCTATCGCGGGCTTGCTGGCGGGGTGACCACTTCGCTGCTGCTGCATGGCTCGGCCAACATGATTGGCGGCCAGGCAATCGTCATCAAGCATAAGTATGGAGCAAACCGCGACGCCATGTTGTTCCCCGGAGCCCCACGATCGATCAAGTTCGCCAGCGGTGAAAATCCGAAACGCGTGTATGGCGGGCGCGATCAGGTGCCGTCCACTCGCATGGGCAATTTTGCGGTTCAGCGCGAAGCGCTGGTGCAGGCTCAGGAATACCGGCGCGATTGGGATGACTACGACACCAAAGTGAAGAAAGGCGATAAAGACGCTAAGCCTCCCAAGCGTGATCTGAAGCTCGAAGCACTTGCGGATGTTTTGCGCGG
>DATHJP010000192.1:0-2276 GCA_035489695.1 Terriglobales bacterium | reverse complement strand
ATCGCGGTGATATCTCGGATTCGTCGGCATCTTCATTACTGCGGCTCGCGCTTCTGCTACTTTCCCTTCGCGCAGAAGCAGGGAAGGCGTGGCGTAGTTGGCCCATTCCGAGCCCGCGTCCAGCTGAATGAAATCGCGAGCGCGATCAGTTTTTCCCAGCTCCATAAACGCCCATGCACAGGAACGGAACTGATAATTACCCGGATCGAGCGCCAGTGTGGTATCGCACTCCTTGGCCGATTGCTCCAACATGCCGGCGTATCGATAGACATATGCCAAAGCAAAATGTGCCTGGGAGCTCTCCGGACGCCGTTTTACCAGAGCTTGCGCAGACTCGTAGGCTTTTCCGAGTTCGCCGCGCTCCACACGGTTGGTGATCTGCTGTCCCGCCGCCAGCATCAGGTTCGGATCCAGCGACAGTGCACGTTCATAAGCGCTATTGGATCGCTGGAATTGCGCCTCGCCTCCGCCACCGTAAGTTGCGTCGTAGTAGTAGCGCAAGCCCAGCGCTTCCCACGCCGGCGCGTAGGACGAGTCCATATTGACGGCACGTTCCAGCATTCCGATCGCCACCTTGTTGGGCGCCGGATCGTGAGACACAGCCGCGCTGCGCAGGTATAGGTCGTAGGCGTCCTGATTCTGCGGACGCGTGCTGGTTTCAATAAATCCTTTAGCAGCGCCCAGCAGCGGCAGCAAGCCCTGGCGCACCTGGGTCGCGATCTGTTGCCGCAGCGAAATCAAATCCTGCGCCGAAGCGCTGAAATTGGCCTGCCACAACAGACCGTCCGTAGCGACGTCAATCGCTTCCAGCGTCACCAGTAATTTGCCTGCCTGCCGCAGATAGTGCCCGGTAAGAATTCTTGAAACGTGCAACTCCTGTCCCACTTTTTGGGGATCGAGGTCAGGCGCCACGTACTTCCTGGTAATCGATGAAGGACGCACATCCAGTGTCCGCGAATAGGTGAGCACATTGGTGATTTCGTCGGCCAGCGCGAACCTCAGATAATCAATGTTGGGATCATTACTCATGTTCTGCAATGGAAGGACTGCTACTGTGTTCTTGCCTGCCGCAGCCGCTCCCGCGCGATGCTTGAAAAACCAAGTTCCCACCGCCGCTACCACGGTAATCAAGAGTGCAGTGACTCCCACCAGAAGATAGGTGAGCCGCCTGCTGGAACCGCGAAATGTGTTGCTGACGACATGCAGCCGGGTCTCACGCGCGCCGGTTTTAATTAGCCCCGATTCGGTCTCCTTTTTCAGGCGCTGCAGGTCGTTCCTCATCGCTTCCGCGCTGTAGTAACGCTTACGGCGATCCTTTTCCATTGCCTTCCCAATGATGCCCGCCATTTCCGTGGGCAAGGCCGGATTTGAAAGAAGAGGTGACGGCGGCTTCTGATGTAAAACCGCGTCCAGCGTCGTGACCACGTTGTTCCCAGTAAATGGCTTCTTGCCGGTCGCCATTTCATAGAGCACCACACCAAACGAAAACAGATCGGTGCGAGGATCAAGTTCCTCGCTGCGCGCCTGTTCCGGAGACATGTAAACCGCGGTGCCCGGTATCACGCCCACCGCAGTGAGTGAATCTTCCACCGGCGCATCGGCGCTGCTGGTGGGACCACCATTGCGTAACAACTTGGCCAGGCCGAAATCGAGGACCTTCGTCTGCCCGTCCGTGGTAAGAAAAATATTTCCTGGCTTGATATCGCGATGAACAATTCCCTTGGCATGCGAAGCCATCAGGGCGTCCGCCACGTGGACTGCGATGTCAAGCAGGGGTTCCAGTTCCAGTGGCTTGCCGCGGATTCGCTGCTTCAGGCTTTCCCCTTCCAACTTTTCCATCACGATGAAAGGATGACCGTTGTGCTCCTCAACCTCATAAATGGTGCAGATGTTGGGATGGTTCAACTGCGACGCAGCCCGAGCTTCGCGCTCAAAGCGCTCTACCGATTTTTTGTCACCCAGCAGGTTTTCCGGAATGAACTTCAGCGCAACATGACGTCCCAGGCGGACATCTTCAGCCTCGTAGACAACTCCCATACCACCGCCGCCAAGCTTGCCTACGATGCGATAGTGGGAGACCGTCTGCCCGACCATTGGGGAAGCTCCACCAGTCGGCGGTTATGTTAGGCCGCACGGGAAGTCAGGTCAACTGAAGCTCGGGATACGACGGATGCTGTGCAGGATAGAGCAACAAAGCCGGACTTCAGTGCTGAAACCCGTTCGAGGGTTCCTGTTCTGTTTTCGTAACAAGATCTAGTTTCTGCTTGACAAGCGTG
>DATHJP010000191.1:0-3713 GCA_035489695.1 Terriglobales bacterium | reverse complement strand
AAAAGGCGAAAAACATGCAGTCTAGCGCGTAAAGAGATTCGCTGCACTAGGCCGATGCGCCCTGCATGGTGATAGTAGATGCTGTCGTTCGCATTTGACGGGTCCATTATTTCACCAGCTACTAGACCGAAGGCCGGAAGCAAGCCTGAGCTTTCGATGGCTCTCTGACGCGTCCGAAGCTCACCGCCAGCCAGATTGAAAATACAACGAGGCCGAGCCCACCCATAATCAGCGATGTGGTGAAATACCGCGGCCAATACGTATAGGAAATGCGATAGACACCGGAGCGAGGTATTTCGAGGCCGCGAAAAGCATGGTTGACTCTGAAGTATTTGACACGGGCACCATTGATTCGAGCTACAAAATCGTCTGCCAAAAATGTTTCGGTCAGTACCACAACCCCTTGTCCGGGTGCATCGATAGTGAAACTCGTGGTATTGTTGGTGAGAAGATAGTCTCGAGCAGGGACGATGTTGCGATACGCCATGGCAGCCGGGTTAACCGGGATTTGTGATAATGCGACATGATCACTTTGCTGCACCGCAGCGAACGGCTTTCCGTCGCCGCTCTGCGCCATTGCAACAAAGTCTCCCGCGGTCTGGTAACTGGTAGTGCTGCCGCTGAAGAAGGCGCGCGGCCAGTAGTTCGGATTTTCGTAAATCTTTAAGTCAAGCACGTCTACCAGGTCCAGCGGCAATGGCGGGTTCGCGGAGGCCTGCGGCGCATCCAAAAAATAACGGACGTTAAGCAGGCTGTAAACCGGAAGCACAGAGTTGAAGTTTGTCTTTTCGACCACCCACCGCCACGTCCAGCCTAGCTTTACGCCGGCTGCAGTTAGCAGTTGCCGGTAGAAGGGATTAATGAGTGGATCGACGCCATAGATGGCTTCAATACCCGCAATGGCATTGTAGCCGGGAAAAAGTGTGTCGACCAGACCTGCGGTCCTGAATGCGGGCGGTCGTTTTCGGAGGAATTCAACCGCGGGTGAACGTCGTGTGAAACTCACGCGCACTTGCGGATTGATGACATAGTCATCAATACCGGTGATGTTGGTGTTGAGATGCAATCCAAACCGCCAATGCAAGGCGACCAAGCAGATTGCAGCGAGCACATTTGAGATGGCGCGGCCCGAATTAACACGAGATAATTTAAACAACCAGGGAAGCGCTAGCGCCGAAATGAACAAGGTAACGATGTAAATAGGAACGAAGTAGTTGTGCGCCCCGGGAAAACCAATTGGCTTAAAAGCCACCGGGGAACTCTGCTCCGCTTGCCCGAAACCCAAAAAGAAACCGAGCAAGCCCGCAAAGCCGATCACGACTATAATCCAATTGAGCTTCCATTCCTTGGTGATGGGTTCCCAGCAGCTCCGGAAGCCGAATCCAGCTAAAACCATACAGTAGATAATGAGGATAGAGGAAAAGTTGTTATCGATGTGACCGACGTTACGGAGAAAAGGGATTCTAGTAATGAAGGCCGGGGGTAACACGCCAAAAGCAAAGGTGTATGCAACCAGAGCGCTCAGGCTGATCACGCACCAGGTCCGATCATGGATAAGCGTCTTGATGTTAGCCAGGCCGAAGAGGACTCCAAGCAGGACGAAGAAGTTTGCTGATGGACTCAGAATTGTACCGCCTCGGTTCAGCGCTCGGTAAAAAATGTCGTCGAACAGGCCCAACGAGAGGCTAGGTTGAAGTTGGCACGCAAAGGGCACGTTGTAGGCAGTAAACGATTGGCTCAATGAATGGAGAAAAGGCAGCCACACCGGAGCAGTTAACAGGATAGTGGCGATACCGGCGCAAAGAATATGGATGGATTTCCGTAGCTTATTCCAACAAGAAGCAGATAAAAATATGAGAAAACCGGAGGCGTGCATGCTAATCAGCAACATGTAAGCTTCCTTTACCGTTCCGCTGTTCAACTCGGTCCAACTAACTGCTACGAGAGCGGCTGCCCAGGCAATCTCGCCCCCCTTTGAACTCGCGCGCGCCAGACCGAGCCATGCGCATAAGATCCACGGTGCGTAGCACATGCTGAAAAAGGCTGGGTGATTGAAGCGGTGGTAAAAAAAACCGATGAACGCGGAGGAGAAGGTGAGTAGCATCGCCGAGGGCAGATGCTTCACCGCGAAGAAGACACTTAATCCTATTCCCCAGCAAAAGAGCACTTTTGCGATGAGAAATTTAACATCCCACGCCCAGGCAGCGCCCCCGAAAGCCAGAACAAGGGAATGCAAAGGGTCGCCTAGCATCGAAAGTCCTTGACCTAGCAAAGTTGTGCCGGCGGAGTTCCATCGATCCCACAGCGGGAGCTGCCTATCTCTGAAGAGCGCGCGGCTCTCGATGAATGAATAGGGCAGATTCTGCCAGAGCATTGCACCGGTATCAGATCCTTTAGCGTCCTCAACTCTCCTGTCCTCATAGCCTGGCAACGTGGGGATCGTCGGGTAGAGCATGTAAGACCCCGCGATGTTGGGTGAAACAAAGCTCTTTCCGAAAAATACGACGGGGTAACAGCTCAACGTGACGCTTGCTAAGGCTACGAAGAAGCAAAGTCGGGCGGGCGATTTGCGGGCAGCACCAGTAAGCCAATATCTCCACAACATGCGACAGGTCCGGAGTTTTCGTTAGGACTAGGTAGCGAGCAGCAACTGAGTTGTGCGAATCAGAGACATTTATCAGGATCCTCGACGCTTTTCTTCGGCTTTGGTTGCGAATTGGACGGAAATAACTTCCCGGAAAGGAAATGTGTCGTACGGGGCTCCAGCGCGCCAGAGGTTATGGCCAGCGGCCGATAAGTAGCAAGTTTCGATGTCATCATTTGCTTGGTCCAAGAGTTTCAGCAGCTCTTCGCCAGGAATTACATCGCGAGCAACAAATTGGTTTAGATACCTAACTATTCTCGAACATTGCTCTCGATGGTAGGTACTTTGTGCTCCGTGAATCACACAGTCTACTGAGTGAAAGGACCAACCTCCAGGTCGCAAGTGCATTGATACCGCTTGAAATAAGGTGCCGAGAAATGGGTCGGGAACATGCTCGAGGACGCTAATGGAGTAGATTGCATCGAACGTTTGATTTTCTAGTTCCGCTAGTCCGGGACGGAATTCCTCTTGGATGATGCGTACTCTGGAATACGATTGCACGAACTGCTCGTAGGCGGTGGGACCTCCGCCTGATCCGTCGTACGGGTCAACTACGGTGACGTTATAGTCGAGGTCCGCCAATGCGGCCGCCACAAGCGGCTCTCCGGCGCCGATTTCCAACAAGCGCGCGGGCGGCGGCAGCAAGCCCAGAGTAGCTTTGATTGTCCAGGGACGTTGTAAGTCTTTCAGGTCATTTTGCACAGAAGCGAGCCAGGGTAAGTGATCGCAGCTATCGCAGTAGTCACGCACCGTCCCATATGAGAGCAGCGGCGCATGGAAGCGCCCGGAGTAGCGCGCGATTAGAGCAGCTTTCTGTTCGTCCGTGAGCTGGTACATGCGCACTTTATTTACCGCCCGGTTTGACGTCCGGAAATGCCAGCCTCGTCCATAACTGTGCAGAGGCGAGCGCGCCCTTGTCAGCACGCGATGCGTGTGTGCTCCGCAGGGTCATTCCCAGGTGTCGATTGACTTTTCGCCCGTTAGATTCCCAGCGGCGATCACTTCAATTTCGACGTTCGCGCCCTTGGGCAGCGCCGCGACCTGAACGGTTGAGCGAGCCGGCGGATCG
>DATHJP010000190.1:0-3001 GCA_035489695.1 Terriglobales bacterium | reverse complement strand
ATTGAGATTGTAAATTTCATGTCGTGAATTGCAACCCAGCCAATGTGACGACTTTTCGCGATGTCAGTATCACCGACGACCAGGTAAGCCGGCTGAACTATGCCAGTGCGCGTATTCCTCTTGTGTATCCAGGTCAGCCGTGACGGATGGGTCATTCACCGGAATCCGCAGGCGTAACTGCTCGTGATTGCGAACAAACGTGCGGAGATCTTCTGCGTAGCTTTCGGCCAACTCAAAAAAGTGATGTTTTGGGAGGATCAGCGGATGAGCAGCGAAGTTACAAAACACGGGCTGGCAGATCTGCGTCGGGTTTTGCTGCGACGCATTGAGCAGCAACCGAAGAGTCGAGATCGTCGGTCTTCGGCGAGGCTTCTTCCGCGGCCTGTGTAAGGGAAATGGCGGACAACGCCGAAGCGACGCCTGTGAGTTGGAGAATTTTCAAATTCATCATGTTTCAATTCACCAGGGCAGGAGTTGCCAAAGCGCGGCGACTTCAACCGCGAAAAGAACGACGAGAATGGCGACGCCTTTCGACGTCGCGTGCGAGATTGAGGTGTCCGCCGGAAAAAGCCACCACCCGAACCATCGTACGAACAGTGGCATGGCGATGAAACTCGTGGCTGCGACGCTCAGGGCATTGCCGATAAAAGTGGCAAGTGAGGCGTGGAGCCCGAGGCTCTTGAGCACAGGGCTAAGAAAGCGCAGCTCGATCATAACGACAGGGAAGAGGCCGAGCAGCACAAGCATTGCGGTCTTCCAGTCTGGTGGACCCTTGCCTGTCACGGGGTTGATCGGTACCCAGCCGGGGAATGATGTCGCCAGTCGCATCAATTCCTCGCTCTCGATAAAGGCCTGGGATTCCTTGAGCAATTCGGCGCGTTCGGGTGCCGCCATCCATGCCTCGAGGTGCGCTGCAGTGTCGTATCGCAGCATCGTTGTCCAATGACCGTCGGTAGATGTCGGGGGCTGAAGATACGTCCCGCGATAGCCGGGATACAGCGATTGTGCCTGTTGAATTTTCGCAGCCCAAGTCCTGTATGCGTCTTCCATTCCGGGCTTGATTTTCGAAAGAATGACTTGCGTGACATTTGTGCCAGGTTGCGCCGCTTGGGGAGTTTCCCTTTGCATGGCTTCGCCAATGTCGCCTCCTGTTAGCAGGGGCAGGAGTTCCGCGATTAGCGCGCCGCGTTCCTTGGATTGCTGCCAGTCAGTCAGTAAATCGTGTGATTTGAAGTTCAATACGATCGTCCACGCATCGCTGTGTTCATCCGGAGGCATGATATCGCTGCTAATGAAGCCGGGGAATTTGGCGATGATCGTATCGTGATGCGCCTTCCAGGTTGCAAAAGCGTCTTCCTTACCACTGCGGACCTTGGCGGTGGCGATGAGGACGGCGGGTTCGCTCATAGTAAGAACCGGATTATTTTTTCACTTCTGCTAACTGCGCAAAAATCCGGTCGGCACTAAAGGGAAGACTATTAAAGCGAACTCCCGTTGCGTCCGCTAAGGCGTTGCCCAATGCCGCAGCGATCGGAATGATGGGAGCTTCGCCGACCGGTTTGGCTCCCAACGGGCCATAGCGGTCGCAGGTATCCGCGAAATAAATCTCTGAACGCGGGATGTCGGCGAAGGCGGGAATGCGGTAATTGCGGAAAGTGGGATTGATCACTGCGCCGGTGTCATCCAATACCATACGCTCAAACAGGCTGGTGCCGATGCCCTGGGCAATTCCACCTTCGACCTGCCCGCGGGCCTGCATTGGATTGAGAATGGTTCCGGCGTCAAAGGCCTGTACGCTTTGAAGGATCCGTATTTCCCCGGTGACGCGGTGCACGGCTATCCTGAAGCCATGTACCATGAATGCCGTAGATCGCGGGGAGTTATATGCCTTACGGGAAACATGGAGTTTGTCCCGAAACGGCGAGGTAGCATGAAGTTCCCTGAGAGTAATGGAGCGGTTTCCACATTGCACGTGATCGTTTTCAATCCGGCACTCGGAAGCGGGCACCTTTGTCAAAATGCTGGCAACATCGAGCAGACTCTCTTTCAAGGCGTCAGCGGCCTTGTTCACCGCGAGTGTGGCCACGCTGGTACCTGTACTGCCAAACGTTCCTGTATCGTAAGGAGTACGATCAGTATCAGCAAAATCCACCGTGACGTTGCCGGCACGCGTGTTAAGCACTGACGCGGCTACCTGGCGCTGCGCATTGATGATGCCATTCCCAAATTCGCACGACCCGATGGCAAGGTGGTAAGTGCCATCCGATTGTAATGTAAGGTGAGCCTCAGAGTGATGCTCCGTCGGAGGAGCGCAGTCCTGAGCGTGGGCTGCGATTCCCGTGCCTTCCAGCCAACCCTCGCCCTCTGGCTTTTTCTCGCCGCGTCCACTAACGAGCGCTTTTTCGACCAAATCGAAACACTGGTCGAAGCCATAGCTACCAATTGCCGCATCATGCGGTGCAGGCCAGATGCTGTGCACGGGATCGTGGTCCTGCAGCATGTTCTTCCGGCGTATGGCGAACGGATCGATGCCGAGTTTGCGACCCAGTTCGTCCATGGCGGATTCAATGGCAAACGTGGGCTGCGTGGCGCCATATCCTCGGAATGCTCCAGAAGGAACCGTATTCGTATAGACTGCATACCCAACGCCCTTCTTGTTCGAGCACCGATAGGTGGCCATTGCGGAACCAAGCGACGAGGCCAGTACTTCGCCGGCATGATTGCCGTAGGCGCCGGTATTGGAAACGTTGCGTATCTGCATCGCCGTGAGCGTTCCATCCTTTTTCGCGCCCAGCTTGATGGTAATTTTCATCGGATGGCGGCTGACAGTTGACGTGAATTCCTCGGTGCGGGTGAACTCCCATTTGACGGGACGTCCCGTTTTCAGCACAGCAAGCATGCAAAGATCTTCCGAGAGCAGTTCCTGCTTGCCGCCGAAACCGCCTCCTACTCGCTCGGTGAAGACATGGATCTGGTGGGGGAACATGCTGAAGAGGTAGGC
>DATHJP010000189.1:0-4273 GCA_035489695.1 Terriglobales bacterium | reverse complement strand
GTCCACCCCGGCCTCATGTGCAATAGCAGCCGCGGTCAGGGGATTATCGCCAGTGATCATCACGGTGCGAATTCCCATCGCGCGCAACTGAGAGAAGCGGTCGCGCATACCGCCCTTTACGATATCTTTCAGATGGATCACGCCGAGCGCTCTACGTCTTTCAGCGACGACCAGTGGCGTCCCGCCGGAACGCGCGATCTCCTGGACTCTAGAACGGACGTCGGCTGGCGTGGCCGCCCCGCGACTCGCCAGGTAGCGATCGATCGCGTCAGCCGAGCCTTTGCGTACTTCAACTCCGTCGAAATCCACTCCGGACATGCGTGTCTGCGCAGTGAAAGGGACGAACCGTGCATGCAACGCCGCCATGTCACGGCCGCGCAACCCATATTTCTCTTTGGCCAGCACTACGATTGATCGTCCTTCAGGAGTTTCGTCGGCCAGCGAAGACAGCTGAGCGGCATCCGCCATTTCCCCTGCGCTCACCCCGTTTGCAGGAGTGAACTCCGCAGCCTGCCGGTTTCCCAGAGTAATGGTGCCGGTCTTATCGAGCAGAAGTGTGTTTACGTCGCCCGCTGCTTCCACGGCCTTTCCTGACATTGCCAACACATTGTGTTGAATCAGCCGATCCATGCCGGCGATGCCAATGGCTGAGAGTAATCCGCCGATGGTTGTCGGTATCAGGCAAACGAGCAACGAAACCAGGACAAACACGGTCTGAGGCGAGCCCGAGTAAATGGCAAACGGCTGGAGTGTCACTACGGCGAGAAGAAAAATGATGGTCAGTCCAGCAAGCAGAATGTTGAGCGCAATTTCATTTGGAGTCTTCTGACGCTCTGCACCTTCCACTAGCGCAATCATCCGATCCAGGAAGGTCTCGCCTGGATTTGACGTGATGCGAACTTTAATCCAATCCGAGAGAACGCGGGTGCCTCCGGTTACAGCCGATCGATCGCCTCCTGATTCGCGAATTACGGGTGCCGACTCGCCCGTAATGGCGGATTCATCCACCGACGCGATACCTTCAATGATTTCTCCGTCTCCGGGGATGAACTCGCACGCTTTGACGAGGACCAGATCGCCAGTTCGTAATTTCGAGCTGGGCACGGTTTCAGTACAGCCGTCTGAAATCAAGCGTCGCGCCTGGGTCTCGGACTTTGCTTTCCTGAGTGTGTCGGCCTGTGCCTTCCCCCGGCCCTCTGCCATGGCTTCCGCAAAGTTGGCAAAAAGTACCGTGAACCACAACCAAAGCGTGATTTGAAGATTGAATTTGAAGCCGATATGGCCATGCATCGCTTCGCGCACCAGCAGCACCGTGGTGATGACAGACCCAACTTCGACCACGAACATGACAGGATTGCCCATCATTTGCTTCGGGCTGAGCTTCACGATCGAGTCCCAAAGAGCTCGCCGGACAATTTTCCATTCCCAAACCGCTCTTGATTTCGTGGCCATAATTAAACTCTCAGAAAGCCCTGCCCGCGTTCATCAACAGATGTTCGAGAATTGGTCCCAGGCTTAGTGCTGGAAAGAAAGTCAATGCGCCGACAATGATGATCACGCCGGTCAGCAGCACGGTGAAAAGCGGTGTCGTAACCGGGAAAGTTCCGAGCGAGGGAGGAACATATTTCTTGCGGGCCAGGTTTCCCGCGATTGCGAGCATCGGGATGATTATGAAAAATCGCCCGATCAGCGTACTGAGGCCGGTTGCAATGTTGTACCAGCGAGTATTTGCATTGAGCCCGCCAAAAGCAGAGCCGTTGTTGCCCGTGGCGGAGGTGAATGCATAAAGAATCTCGCTGAGCCCGTGCGGGCCAGGATTGGCAATGCTCGACGTACCGAAACCGTAGATCGACGAAATCCCGGCCAAAATCAGGATGGTCAGCGGAAAGATAAGAATGGCCAGCATCGCCATTTTCACGTCATAAGCTTCGATCTTCTTACCGAGGTACTCGGGTGTTCGTCCGACCATCAGCCCGGCAATGAACACCGAAAGAATGACGAAGATCAGGATTCCGTACATCCCCGCTCCGACTCCGCCAAAAATTACTTCCCCCAGCATGATGTTCACCAGCGGAACTAAACCGCCCAGAGGGGTAAACGAATCGTGCGTGCCGTTCACCGCTCCGCAACTCGCATCCGTCGTAGCCGTCGCAAACAGCACAGAGTTCGCGATGCCGAAGCGGACTTCCTTTCCTTCCATGTTCCCGCCACTCTGCAACTCGCCCGCGCGCTGATCCACGTCTCCAAGAAGCGGATTTCCGCGAGCTTCAGCCCAATAGGCGGTTGTCACACCCGCGAGGAATAAAACTGCCATAGCCGCCCACACTGCCCATCCATGCTTCGGCGAACCGGTCATCCTGCCCAGCGTGTAAGTAAGCCCTGCAGAGATTGCGAAGATGCAGAACATCTCGATGAAGTTCGAAAGAGGGGTGGGATTTTCGAAGGGATGGGCGCTGTTGGCGTTGAAAAAGCCTCCACCATTGGTGCCCCATTCCTTGATGATTTCTTGCGATGCGACCGGGCCTTGCGCGATCAGCTGATCTGTAACAGTCTGCGTGACGACTTTTCCGTTCGGGCCTGTGGAACTCACCTGTTGAGGCTCGACCAGCTTTGCGGTGTCATACGGCTTCAGATTTTGGGGGACGCCTTGCCACACCAACAAAAGTGCCCCCAAGAGACAAGCTGGAAGTAGCACCCAAAGCGAGCAGCGCACCAGGTCAACCCAAAAATTCCCGATCGTGTCTTTTTCACGTTGCGCAATGCCGCGAATGAAAGCAATCGCCAGCGAGATGCCTACTGCGGCGGAAGCAAAGTTGTGATATGCAAGGCCGGCCATCTGGGTGAGATAGCTCATCGTGGTCTCTGGCACGTAGGCCTGCCAATTCGTATTTGTGGTGAAAGATGCTGCGGTATTGAAAGCCAGATCGGGCGGGACGGCTCCGAGCTTTTGTGGATTTAAGGGGAGAAGGCCCTGAACACGTTGCTGCACATAAAGCACCAGCATGGACACCGCGCTGAAGAGCAACATCGCAAAGGCGTATTCGGTCCAGCGCATTTCGTGGTGCTCGTCCACGCCGGTCAGGCGATACAGCAAACGTTCGACTGGGCGTAGCGCTCGGTCCATAAATGTGTGCTCGCGATTGAACACACGCGCCATGAATATGCCGAGCGGCTTTGTGACGGCGAGGACCAGCGCCAGAAATATGCCGATCTGAAGCCAGCCGTTGGCCGTCATTCAGAACTTCTCCGGACGCAGCAGTGCATAAGCCAGATAGATCATCATCAGCACAGAGACCGCCAGCATGACGATGGATTCAAAATCCATTAAGTTCCTCAATTCAGGCGCGCGCAAAAGCGCACGTAGCCGATCGTTACCAGAAACATCACCACTGTCAGGCCGATAAAGGTAAGGTCCTGCACGGCTCCTCCTCTTGATCCTCCATTTTCGAGTCCAGCAAAACATCTCTGAACTTGACGATATACATCACATGCGGAACTCTGCAATCAAGGAGCAAGGCTATCTCGACGCAGACCAGAAAAATCACGCTGAGAGCTTACATCACGAAAAAAATCGAGATAACCATTCCCAAATCGGCTCTCAGATGACCTCGAGAAACAGCCATCTACTTGTATTAGAGCAAGCAGCCCATAAGAGCCCGCTAAAAAGTTCGTAAAGAGTTCATAAGGGACGCTTCGGGATGGCGATGTGAATGCTAGGCTCGAGTTATGACCTTTCTGATCACCATTGCGATCAGATTCCTGGAGACAATTTTCGCCGTCGGCTTGATTGGCTCAGTGCTCGTTTTGGTTCTTACCATGATTGAGGACTTTCAAGAATTGTTTGGGAAAGAGAAAACGAACCACGAAACGGAAGATTATTTACCGGCCGGATCAAAGCGATAGCCGATCCAAGGTTCGGTGTGAAGATAACGCGGAGACGATGCTTCAGGTTCGATCTTCTTACGAAGTTGACCGATAAAAACTCGTAAATATTCAGGTTGCTCCGTACTGTTTGGTCCCCATACTGCGCGCAAAAGAACCCGATGCGCGACCACTTTTTCCGGACGCCGCGCCAGATAAACCAGAAGCTCAAATTCCTTGGGAGTAAGGTGGACCTCACGCCCCTGGACGCTAACTGAGTGCGTGTCAAGATCGATGTGGAAGTCCCCGGTATCGATGACTCCGCCCTCTTCCTCTTCGGACGATGGCGAGCGCCGCAGGCTGGCACGGACGCGGGCTAACAGTTCATTAATGCCAAATGGTTTTGTAACGT
>DATHJP010000188.1:0-3059 GCA_035489695.1 Terriglobales bacterium | reverse complement strand
CCCCGCTATTCGCGGGATTGACTAACACACTAAAGGTTCCGTTAGCGTCTGTCGGAACAAACGAAACAAAGACTCCATTGCGGCGGACTGACACAGTCGTTGTGGTGTTTGGCGGGTAACCAACGCCGATAAGGTAGAAGTGGCCCGCGGCGGTCGTGTTGACAGCGTGAGGCGCCCCTGTTACGCCAGGCAACGGGCCCGGCGAAGCAACCTCGACGACTCCGCCGGCGTCCTTGCCGCTGGTCAAGCCAATTTGCTCGATGGTGAAATAGCCGAAACCGGAGGCCGTGTTTACCTTGATGGCAACAACGCCGTCTGCATTAGCGACAGACATTCCTGTTTGGACGCCCTTGAGATAGTGCTGCACGGTCTCTCCCGGAGTCCAGCCGGAGCTGAGTACTCCAAAGGCATTAGGCGTATTTGGGTTGACGAAATCGTGAGTTGTACCCATGAAAGCCTTCCCGGTACCCATCGCTGCACTTTCTGGACTGCCCGCGTCCCCAAAAGATAACGCACGACGCGGAAGCGCCCCGATCGCCGGATGAATGCCCAACACAGCCAGATCAATAACGCCGTTGAACTCAATGGGCTTGATCGAGGCGATGGGCAGGCTCGGTTGCTGCGGCGCAGGAAGTACCGTGCCTGCAAACGCGTGGACGCTTTGCTCCACGTCCGATTTGTTTTGCGGTTCGACCGCGTTATTCGGGCGCGCGAAGACCAGTAACGCCATGAACAAACCGATTGAGCAAAAAGCAAAGCCAGTTAGAAAACGTGAAGTGAAAAAGGCCGATTTGGAGACGAGTTTTCTCTTCATACGGAAGTTCTTTCTGTAATGAGAAGGCAGTGGAGCGTCGTCCTCCAAAACCCAAGAGAAGCAGTTTTTTGCTTCTGGCCCATGGATGTAGGAACGCCTTTTTAGTAAAAGAGGCCGGAAGGTGTCAAGACACTTTAAAACTTATGGGGCTTTTCTATCCGAGCTTATTTGTAAATCGTCTTGGACTCGGACCCGGAAATGATTTTCAGAATAGGGGCTTATCACCGAGATTCGTGACGCCGATTAGCGGCGCTTCAGCGGCCCATCTGCGCTCGGCTTTGATTCCATTCGGCTTCAAACTTCTCGTACTGCTCGGATCAGGTGACTGTAGAGGCAGCCGTGTCGGCTGCACTTTTGAAATTCCGCAGGCGACACGCCTGCCACTACAGCACCGAGGCGGTCACCACCACGGCTCCATCTGGTTACTACCTAACTAGTCGTCGTCCGGATCCGTCGGTACTGTCTTGTCATTCAGGAAATAGCTTGCGTCCCTGGCTGCACTTACACGCTGGAAGCGCCGGGGTGCCTGGTCCAGATGGAAGAAGCCTCTCAGATCTCTCGCAGCACGGCGGTCGGCAAAAGCGAGCTGACCTTCTGGAATTCCGAAGTTATGCTCGATGAAACGCAGAATGCTGCCGAAGTCATACCGAAAATTGCTGATAAAACCTGACGGCGTGTAGGCCGAGACGACAATCAGCGGAACGCGGAATCCATATTGGTAGTCGCCTTGGGGCAGAGGCAGAATGATTGGTGGCTCGTGATCGTACCAGCCACCCCAATCGTCCCACGTGATAAAGATCGCAGTATTGCGCCAATAAACTTCACCATTAGGACAGGTTGGGTGGTTGCCAATGGCATTGACAATAGCTGCCACCCAGGCAGGTCCACCGGTATTGTCGGGATTTCCGGCGTGGTCTGAATTTTGTCCGGCCGGAATAACCCAGCTCACCGATCGGAGATTACAGTTGCGGATGTCGGCCAGCACATCCGCCGGCCTGAGATCCACATGGTTTAACCAGTCCCGACCCTGACAGGTTCCTCCCGGCCCCGTCGACTCGCAGATATGGGAAATGGCATTCGGCGCCGTCCAGATGGAACCCGCGCTTGGCGTATAGTATCTCCACGAGACCCCTGCCGGCAGGATGTCTGGAATGGTTTGATGATCGAAGCACGGATAAACCTCCGAGTTTTCAACACCACGCGGCGGCGGATTAGGATTCGGCTGAACCAATTCGACTCTGGTGTTCGCTCCCGCAATACATCCCGCGCGCCAGTTAGCGTGTAATACACCTTTCATGTTTTCCGAGGCGAAGATGCCCACGTGGTCATCGCCGGCATTGGGAGCTGATGTACCTCCGAAGATGAACTGATGAGCGGGAAAGCTTGGGCCTTGATTGGTCTGGAACATATAGTTTGCCCACCCATATTGGGTCGCAAGCGTCAGATACGGGTCCAGAATTCCGTTTCTACCGGCATTAGGATTCGCGACGAATCTGAATTGAGGCTGACTAGGGCACGTGCCGGCGCAGGCGACGTCGCCTGCCCCATCCATTCTGCATGCCCCTGATGGACGTGGGTCGCATTGGTTGTTAAAGGCTCCGTGTGAGTGGCCCAAGTCGTAGGTGTTTCCCAACGGGATTGGCAGTGGTTGCGTCACGCCCGTCGGCGAGTGCTTGTCCAGCCAGTTGCTGGTTTGAATGTTGTACTGGGTTGCATTTGGGGTTGTGCTGCACGATCCGCTTGTCCCAAAGGGAGGCGCGCACAGACCTTGGAAAAGATTGTCCGGTGTCCGGTTTTCTTGAACGATTACGATGACATGTTTGAAATTTGAGATTTGCGCGTGAGCGAGCAGCGTCCCAAATAGAAGCAGTAGCGAACTTGGAAAGGCGAGTCTCATCCTGTCCCAGGTCGGCGGTTTGCGAATGACTTAATCATTGTAACCTTCCTTTGTGTTTTGGATTGCGAGCCACCTGTTACGAAGGGGAATCGACGGTGAGGTGAGAGGGAGATCGCATCTAAACATTTGAGATTCGAAGAGTGCCGAGCTGTGAATGGTCGACAGCTTTTGACCAAAATAAGCTTAGCCACGTTCAACATCCTGTTCTCACGAGTTTGTTGGTGGAAACGTCTATACGTGAATCACGTATAGCGTCACGATGGCTATGAATTCCGCGGGAGCACACGCGACTCGCGTGTTGGCGATGGTGTCATCGTCATCGCGACTTTCTGCTGACGTCTTTTACCG
>DATHJP010000187.1:0-3273 GCA_035489695.1 Terriglobales bacterium | reverse complement strand
CATTCCATGGCCAAAGCGCATACCTGGCTCGAGGATATCGGTCCATGAGCCCGTTCACGCTGATCAACGCCTATTGCGGGGGAGGCAGTGGCGAGATTGCTTTGGAATTGGGAATTAAGGGGCACGCCATCAGTTACAGTTCGAGCAGCGCATCGGGCAGCGATGCGATCGGGTACGCCACGAGCATGATTGAACAGGACGAAGTTGACGTGATGGTCGCCGGGGGAGTTGAAGCGCCGCTGCTGGCGCCGCTCTGGGGCGCGTTTTGTTTGACGAAGGTTGTCACGTCCCGAAACGAAACTCCACAAGAGGCCATGCGGCCATTTGATCGCCACCGAGACGGTTTTCTCTTGGGAGAGGGCGCAGCTTTTGTGGTGTTGGAAGAACTCTCTTACGCGCTTGGCAGAGGCGCCAGAATTTACGCGGAAGTTGCCGGTCACGGCCGCAGTTGTGAGGCGTATCATTCAGTCTCGCCCCATCCGGACGGGATCGGACTGCACCGCGCCATGGAGAAGGCTTTAAGACGCGCCAAATTGCACGCATCGGAAGTTGACTACATCAATGCTCATGGCACTGCCACTGAGGCCAATGACCGGGTCGAAACGCGGGCCATCAGACGTCTTTTTGGCGAACACGCCTCGCGGCTGGCGGTAAGTTCCACCAAGCCTGTCACAGGCCACCTGTTGGCCGCTGCCGGCGCCCTTGAAACGGTGGTGTGCGTGTTAACTTTGACCCACAAGAAAATACCCCTGACTTTGAATTTCAAGGAGCCCGCGGACGAGTGCGATCTGGACTATGTTGGCGGAGAATCCCGCGCTTATCCTGTGCGTGTCGCCATGAATATCAGCTCCGGGTTTGGAGGGAAAAACTCGTGTCTGATTCTCAAGGAATATCGCACGCCCAAATGAAGTTTTCCGAACTCATCCCTCTTTCAGCGGCGATCATTAATTTTGGTCTCACCGTGTTTGTGTTCAGCCGGGACTACCGTTCGACTTTGAACAGGGTGTACCTGCTTTGGGGGGTGTCAATCACGGTCTGGAATTTTGGCGTTTTCATGCTGTTCAGCATTCCAGAAGGCGAACAATATCGGCAAACGGCGCTGTTTTGGGCGCGCTTCCTTCAATTCGGAGTCATATTTTTGCCCATCAGTCTTTTCCACCTTTGCCTTTTAATCACGAAGTTTCATCTCCGCAAACCGCTTCTTTTCCTTTATGGACTCCAGGGCCTCCTGGCCGTCACCAACTGCACCGATTTTTTCGTCGCCGGTGTACACCACACCGGATATGCGTACTACTCACAAGGCGGCCCCGGGTTTTGGATTTTTTCAGCCGCCTACACTTTTTTGACGACGGCCACCATGGTGTTGCTCGTTCGCAAGCAACGGATTTTGCCTCCGTTGCAGCGCGCGCGCGTCAGGTCGTTGCTATGGGCTTGCGGCATTCTGATTTTCTTCGGAAACAACGATATACTTCCAATTCTCGGGATTTATCATTATCCGGGGACAAGCGCGCCGATTTACCCTTTTGGTAGCGGCGCAGCCATTATCTATGGAATCATTGTCGGCTATAGCGTCTTGCAACATCAGTTACTGGACGTTCACGTGACATTGGGAAAGTTGGCGGCGCGGTGTGTGCGGTTGGTGTTTTTTCTGCTGATCGGCCTGTCTTTGCTCCTGGTTCTCAAAACCTTTTCTCCAGAACAATTCAATCCCTTTGCGTTTTACAGTTGCCTGGTAGTCCTGCTCGTCAGCGCGGTCATTGCTTCCAACTTATTTCCCAGGCTCTTCGGCGTAGGAGGCGACTCCCTGGAACGGCGAATCCTGGGCGACCGTTTTGAATACCACGACAAGATTCAAGGGTTTATTCAGTCGATTCCCTGGTATGCAGATGTGAACTTGTTGTTGGAGGACTTTAACGATCTGTTGGTCAACACCATCAAGGTGCGTAGTTATCAGATCATTCTTTTGGAAGAGGCGACCAGGGTCTTTTCCCTCTTTCGGTCGGTTCCGGAACGGCCGCCCATGCACTTCCCCGACATCCATCTGGATTCGCCGATTTTCGAATATTTTCACAACAGCAAGGTGGGATATCTGACATTCGACCCGGGCTCCACGTTGCGTGGAGAAACATCACAGGAGCGCGCAGCCCGACAGCAATTGACGCTTTTCAACCCCCGGTTCTGTCTTCCGTTTTTCGCCGTCGATGATCCATTTGGATTATTGGTGATGGGCGAAAAAACCAGCGGCGAGCCGTACACGCCACACGATTTACACCTATTGAGTCTCCTGGTCAAAGACTTGAGCCTGATCATCAATCAAATTCGCCTCAAAAAACAGGTTCTGGTAGCCGAAGAACTGGAGCTGATCGGGCGCATGTCCCGCGGCATGGCTCACGACATGAACAATCTGCTCACGCCTGTTTCCACGCTGTTGCAACTGATGCGCGACGGTCTGCTGGACGCGGGCAAGGCTGAAGAACTCCTGCCGGTGACATTGCGCAACGTCAGCACGATACAGTCCTATATTCGCGAAGCGCTCTTTTTCTCCCAGAACCACACGCCGCACCTGGAGTCCGGCCGGCTGGACCTGGTGATTCAGAAAGCGGTGGCGACGGCCGAGCCGGCGTTGAAACGAAAGGAAATGGACCTTGCCGTGAACGGACCGGAGGCGGTGATCGTGGAAATGGACTCGGTGCTGATTCAGCGGTTGGTGGCCAACCTGCTGTCCAATGCCATCGACGCGTCGCCGCCGAAGTCCAGAATCAAGGTCGAATTGCAGCGTCTGGTTCGGACTGACGCGAACCGCGACTGGCTGCGGATCCGGATCGTTGATGAAGGCGAGGGTATCAAGCGGGAGCATTTGAAGCGAATTTTCAAGCCCTATTTCACCACCAAGGATCGGGGCGATGAAACACGCGGGTTCGGACTCGGCCTGGCCATCTGCCGGCAGATCGTCCACCTGCACGGCGGCAATCTGAACATTGCCAGTGAGGAAAAGAAGGGGACCACTGTCCAAGTGGACCTGCCCAGCCGTCAAATCAACCGGTCCGCGCCAGCCATGGCATTGAATCATTCATGAAGACATTGTTGGTGCTTGCCAAGGAATCAGGTCTCGCGTCCGCCTTGCGGGCGGTTCTCGACCCGGAACGCTACCGGATCGTGGCGCAGTCGGAAGTGTGGGAAGCCGAACCTCTGTTGCGCCAGGGCACTGTGGACGGCTGCGTCCTCGACGCTGATCTGACCGACATCCGGCCCATCCGCGCGATCGAGCAGTTG
>DATHJP010000186.1:0-4769 GCA_035489695.1 Terriglobales bacterium | reverse complement strand
GAAACCGCACTTGAGGCGATCCGTAGTCAAGTGGATGACTACCTGGTCAAGCCTGCCAATATCACAAATCTTGTTGGGTCTATCGAAAACAAGCTCAAGGACCGCAGGCCGCGTCAGTCTTTGCCCCCCAAGCGGGTCGCTACCCTGCTGCGCGAGAACACCGAGGAAATCGCGAGCAAAATATTGGAAAAAATGAAAGCCGATCCCCAACTCGGACGGCTTCGACTATCGGACACCCAACGAGTGGAACACATTCCGAAGATGTTGGGGGCAATCGCAGACAGCCTGGAATCGAACCATGCCACGATCAGTGAAAACAGCTTGAGCGCCGCCGCTGAGCACGGGAAACTGCGACGCAAGCAGGGTTACTCCATTCCCATGATGGTGGAAGATGCTTGTGCGGTGGAGGATGCTATCTATGAGATCGTTCAGATCAACCTCTTATACCTGAATGTCAGTCATTTGATTTCCGATCTGCGAGCAGTGAACGGCATTTTAGAAAAGCAATTGAAGGAATCCCTGAAGGCCTACACTTCGAAACAAGGCAAAGCCGCGTAAATTGATCGGCCGACGCACCCCGCTATTACTCCAACGTGGATTCAATCAAGATCGCCTGACGCACGCCGCTATTACTCCGACGTGAATTCAATCCTGATTGCCCGGAACGCAAGAACCGGCGCCAGCCGCGAAGCGGCATAAGAATGCAGCCCACGGCGCCAGCCGTGGGCAGTCTGGTGAACGAAGACAAAGCCCCGGAAGGGGCGACAGAAACTGGCCGCAGAACATATCCGAGTTAACTGCAGCGGAGTTGAAGATCGGCGCTTCCAGGACTGGGACTCCAGCCCTCGTGAATGTCCCTTCCTACTTCGAAGGTTTCAGAACAACCGTATTCCGCTCATCGGTAGCAATGATCCGATAGAATTTCTTGAGTTCCTCGGCCTTACTTACCGGCACGCTCAACTCTTTGACTTCAAATGTGCGGGTATAACCAATCACATTGCCGGTGACTTCGGTTTTGGAATGATAGCTGGCGAAGCTGTAGTCGGCATCCACGGGTGGGGGAAGATCGTCGACTTCGTAGCCAGCCGGCATAGTAATTTCAAATTTGTCGGTGTCCCGCACCGGTCCGTCGAATTCCACCGCAAACTTCCGTGGCTCTTTCGTCTCCATCAGCGCTTTGGACTTACTTCCGAGAACTCGCGGGCGTACCAGGAGTAAATTGCCCGCGTTCTTTGCATAATTCTCCGCCTCGAAGGAGTAATTAAATCCGAAAGGCTGATCAGTCTGCTGGAAATTAATCACGCTTGCCTTCGTGATATGAAAATTCGGGATTGAGTCCGCGAGCAGATTCTCAATCGGCTTGATCCTATCAACGTCTTTTGTAACTGTGCGCAGCGCCCACCGTTGCGTCCAGGCCTGGTCCCCTACCCGTATTTCTTCGACATCACCCTGCAATTTGCCGGTGGGATCCAGAGTCAACTTGGCCGTACGCCGGATACTGTTCATCGTTGATGGCTGTTTTAAAAGCTCAACCAATTCGCCACCCTCCGGTAGTACTAGCAATCCGTAATTAGATTGCAGGTATCCTCCGATCTGGCCAAACGGAGTTACCTCGTTGGTCGGGTCAAAGAACAGAATTTTCCCCAGCTTGGGATGTTGCATGGTAGCAATCAGCGAAGGATCGCTTACGCCTGGGGGTAACTTGATCGCAAGTATCACATGGTTGAATCCTCGATACGCCGGTGTTTCGAGTGTGATAGACCCACGCTGCGTATTGATCGGCAAATAGTAAGAATCGACCCCGATCTCGTGCAGCATCGAGCCCAAAAGAGTTGCCTTGTCCTTACAATCTCCATAGCGGAAGGTGAACACATCGGCAGCGGGATGAGGTTGCCACCCCCCGATCCCGAGTTCGATCGCGACGTAGCGAATATCGTGCTGAACGAACCGCGCCAGAATTCGAATCTTCTCCAAAGTCGTTGGCGCCGAAGCCGTCAACGCTGCCACTTTCTGCTTGATCTGGGCTGAAGCGTCGCCGCGCCCACTGGTGAGATTGCGGTACCAATTCCCCATCTCTTGCCAATTGGAGAATCCATTCGTTCCCGGGCCACCGGGCGGAAAGAAGGATACGATCATCTGTCCCGCGAGGCCGCTCACTGGCGGCATGTCATCTTCCGCGCGAATCTCTTTCAGGTCATTCACCACCCATTGCCACTGGCTGTTTCCGGCGTCATTCGGCTTTGCCGCGGGATAGTTAAGCCATGACGCCTTGTACTCCCACCCCGCCGGCAGTTGCAGGGAGAAATGGCTTTCCCGCACTGGAATCTCTCCCTGGAAATCCCAGCTTTCCTGCAGAACCAGGGGATGCTCTTCTAACTCATACTGGTACCCGACGATGTTGCCGGGGTCCGGCGCCGGGATACGCAGGAGCTTTTCCTTTGCGTCCACGATTAATTCGCTCCCATCAATCTTGGGGAGAGAAATTTCCACCGCTTCTTTGTCCCTTATCTCGTAGTCTTTGCCCTGGGCCGGGATGCACCAGCCGCGCAGGCTAGTGACTTTCGTATTGGAATTAAACGGAACTACCACCCTGCCGTAGTCCCGTCCTCCTGGTCGCAGAATCTTGTAGGCTACTCGGACTACTTTTTTAATTTTGTCGGTGGATAAGACATTGAGATTCTCTTCCGAATACAGCATCACCGCGTCTGTCTTCTCGTCATGCGCGGGCAAGGGCACGTTAACCAGCGCGTGCATCCACTGAGGCGCATCAGCACATTCCGCTGGGACGGCAGCCGCCAGCAGAGACATGGCGACGCCAAATAGGAGGGCGGGGATTTGCCGGTTAATTAACACTGACCGTCGTGCCTGGCTGTAGAACAATTTGTTCCTCATCGCCCGTCCTCACTGTTTGAAAGAAGTTCCGCACCGCAGGATAGTATTTCGCTTCTGCGAGAAGAAGATCGATTGCTAACTTTCTCGTCAAGTGCAGCTTGTTCTTGTCGCTCTCCACTTTCAAGGTATAGACCACGACCTTCGCATCGTGATTTTGCGCTGCTGGCAAGCTGGTGGCTTGCCAGCCGGCCGGAAGCTCGATAGTGATGTCATCTATTTTCTGGAAGGGAAACTCAAAGTAGATTGGGTGGACCCGCGCGGCATGGTCAAACAGGTGGTGCTCTGTCGCGCTGAAGAGCCCGACGGGAACGAGCGCCCGCCGTCCCGCCCCGGAAGCCCAGCCCGGAACTTTCAGCGAAAATTGAGCCACCAGAGGAACCGCGGAATTGTTCCAGTCCGGTTTACTCTTCAAATCGACTTCGCTTGCGGCAGGAATGTACTCTTTTATCTGATCCTCTAGAAATTTTGTTCGCTCGGCTTCATCCACGTTTCGCTCTTCTACCCGTCTCCGGAGAGCTTCCAGGCCGGTGAAAGTGACGGTGAGATTTCCTTCGAGATCGCCGGTGTCAGACAATTTCAAATCCGCCTTGCGCTCGATGCGGGACTCCGAACTAGGCGGGAGCATCGTCTTAACCCAGCTTCCGCCATCTTTGTCCAGGCGCAGCCCCTGAACCCCGGTTTCGGACCAAGTCAGCAACTTGAAGGGCGTGAATGCTCCTCCTGGATCGCAATAAATATCGGTCCCTTTGAGCTTAACCAAAACAACGTTCGCGTCCAATTTGTAGCGATCCATTTGCTGGGGATTGAAGAAGTAATTTTGCCGTTCCGAAGCCCACACCCCGTACGCTTCAAATCCAGCGGCGCGGACGAGCGCCAGATACAGCCAGGTCAGCTGTTTACCATCACCGTAGCCCCGTTTCCATACCTCCTCTACGTTATTAAGATCCTTCTCTTTCTCGCGCTTCTGTTCCTGCTCAGTTTTCTGCACTCCGTAGGATGTGTTACGAATCTGCTGTACGCGGGCGTATATCTTCTGTAACTTTTCTTCGTCAGAATCATTGGGCGAAACGATTTGCGCCACCGCCTGCTCCATAGCTTTTCGTTTCCCCACAAAACTCTCTAAATCGTCGTTCATTTTCTTGCCGGTCTCTTTCCAGAACTTGTCAGCTGTTTGCGCGCCCATGCTTTCGCTATAGGTAAAGTCGACACGTGACTTGAGTTCATTTTCCGGCGGCATAAAGTCTTCGGTTTGGAAGGCAGGAATGTTGACCGCTTCCAGCCGGATAATCTTGTCGGGCCCCTCCTTTGGCGGAACTGTACCTTCAGGCAACCGTTGCCAGCCCCAGCGGACACCTATGGGAACGTATGACGAGGTATACGGCTTCAATGAGAAGTTAGCCCTTTTTGTGAACAGCTCATCGCTCAGAATCCAGCGCGAGTCGTAAATGTAGTGCTCGCTCAAGTCGTAGGTGTAGTAATACTCAATAATGCTGCCGGGCTGCACGTCGGGAAGTGTGAAGGTTTTCGCCATGTACCTCAGCCCCTTCGCTTTGACAATCGCCTTTTCAAAGACCTTCCCTTCGAAATTAGCAATTGAGCCGTCGGGCCTGATCGTCCGCCCTCTCACATTGGTAACGTTGTTTCCGTATCCTTTATAAAAGGGTATTTCTATGTCAGCGTACTTCCGCCCTTCTTCAGTGAGTATCTTGATACGAACATAATTGTCCTCATGGGCGGTGTGCCCGGTATCATCCCGATCCACCTGGCGAAACAGTATGATTGCGGGCGCTCCCGGAGCCAGTGGCTCCTGCGTCATCTTCAGTTCTTCTGGCGAGACCGGCTGAAATCCAATGAACGCGCTGACCGCCGGCAAGCGG
>DATHJP010000185.1:0-8218 GCA_035489695.1 Terriglobales bacterium | reverse complement strand
GCTGGGCAAGCCGATCCTGGGGACTAAAGAGACAGTCAAGAGGTTCGAGCAGCCGGTGGTGCTTGATTTTTACGGCCAGCGGTTTGCCCCTGGAAATCTGATTATTTGTGCGGCCGGCAATTTAAAACATGCGCCATTCGTCGAACTGGTGAACAAACACTTCGCGCAGATGCCATCAAAAAAGAACGGCTTTCACAGCCCGCAGCCAAAAATCGTGCCCCGCATCGTTATGCGAAACAAAAAAGCGCTGGAGCAGGTTCAGATCTGCGTAGGGGTTCCTTCTCATTCCATTGCACACCAGAAGCGGTATGCGTCTTATATCTTGAATACCCTGTTAGGTGGGGGCATGAGTTCGCGGCTCTTCCAAAATATTCGCGAACGACAGGGGCTGGCGTACGCCATATACAGCGATCTTAATCCCTACCGCGATACCGGCTGTCTCTCAGTTTACGCCGGAACTTCGCGCGAGTCGGCGGGCAAGGTGGTGCAATCGATTGTCTCCGAATTCCGCAAGCTAAAATCCGAAACAGTTCCTGCAGAGGAGTTGCGGCGCGGGAAAGACCAGTTGAAGGGCAGCCTGATGCTTTCTTTGGAATCTTCGACGGCGCGCATGTCCAATCTGGCGCGTCAGGAGATGTACTTCGATCGCTTTTACACATTGGACGAACTTATCGAGAATATCGAGAGCGTCACGGCTGAGGAATTAAAAGAATTGGCGGATCAGTTTTTCCGTACCGACTCAATTGCGGTTACTGTGCTGGGAAACCTGAATGGCCTGAAGCTGACGCGTGAGCAATTAACCTGCTGACCGAAGAACTCCCTTTTTTCCAACCCTGAAATCAAACACCTATACGCCGGAGGCCCTGCCGTCCCCTGGCATCATTGTGCTCTGCTGCCCGCATCTAACTAAGTAATTGAGCACACGTCCATCCGCGGGTAACACTGGACAACGGTGGGCGCGCTGCTGTTTCGGATCGGAGGGTGATATGGCACAGGTGATTGAGTTCTACATTCCGGCTAGTTTTCACAAGAAAGTAAAATGGCTCCCCCCAGAGCAACGGGGGAAAGTGATTGACTTTCCCGCTGAGATAAGAAAATCAGCATAACCAGTGAGCCGGAGATTCCGGCTAGCTGTAGCGCCCGGTTAACCATGGCCGGGCGTTTTCTTTTGGGCGTTGGACGGCAGAGTTTGAATCCTGACTTCAATCGGTCGCAATTGGCGGCGTCTTCGACCACGGCCCAAGCCGATGGCGCGCACACGGTCATAGGCTAGGTGCAAGTCACGGCTCAGCAGCTGTAGCAGCTGCAAGCAGGTCTCGCGATGGTCGTTCAGAAACTGCAGCAGATCCTTGCGATTGATAATGGCTATGCGGGCGTTGTCAACTATCTCAGCCGTCAGTTCATAATGACCGCTACACAACGAGGCGCTGAGCCCCAGAACTTCTCCAGGGTCCGCAACGCGAAGCGTCAAACGCTTGCCTGACTGCGAACCCACAGATAGTTTTACCTTTCCCTCGCACAACACAAAAACGCACCTGGCCTGGGTACCTTCGCGGAACAGAGTCCTTCCACTCAAGTAATGCGAAGGCGACTTGAGGGCATCGAAATCTTTCATGGCCTCAGCCGGCAAATCGCAAAAGAGGCGCTCGGGACGCAACACGCATTCGAAGCAGGCCTCCTGGATAAATCTCATTTAACTGTAATAGCTCAAGCCCAGCAGAAAAGCGGTGATTGCAGTCACTTGTCTGCGTGACTCCTGTACATCATCCTTACGGAAAGCGTACCTGTGACGCAAAACACATACCATGGTGACTAACTCGGACGGAGGTTGCTGCTTTCACTAGCTTCATCACAGGCTTTCAAGGCATACTAGGCAACACTGCCCGAGGGTCCCGACGGGCGCGGAGGGGATTGATTCATGCCAATGCTGGAGCAAAACCGCCAACCGGAGACCAAAGAGTCTCCGTTTGACGCCAGTTCCGACCTGAAACAGCGACGTCAGATGTTGATCGCACTGGCATTGCTGCTCGCCGCTTTGATCGTGGTTCTCTATAAGGACTGGCAGTTCTGGTTCCCTTCCACCTCAACTGTCGAATCAGAATCATTGGAACAGAATGCCTCGGATACGACTGGGCAATCCCAACGACTACCGAACAGTGCGCAGACGACGCCGATCGCCCGATCCAAGCCCAAACAGCATGCGCCTGAAGTTGTGGCCGCGCCTAATCCGGACGCAACTCTGTCACCGGTCATTACTAATCGCAAAGTGCTCCCGCCGCTGGAAGTCGAGGTCGTGGCCGGGGACCAGCATCAGACCGTCAAACCGGGTGACCCTTCGATCAAACTCGACCTCGGACCTCGATCGCCCGCGACGAGTGAGGCCACCAAGCCGGCTGGAAGCGACAATGCCAGCGGCGGGGTGACCAATGCTGCGGCGCAGGTTCGCCTTTCCCCAGGTACCGCGGAGGTAGTCTCGCATCCAGTCGATCCCAACTATCCGATGCTGGCCAAGCAAATGAAAGTGCAGGGATCGGTGGTGCTACAGGCTTTGATCGGAAAGGACGGCAACATTCAGGATCTACAAGTCCTCAGCGGGCCCGCCATTCTCTCGGCAGCAGCGCGAGAAGCAGTGAAGCAGTGGCGCTTCAAACCTTACCTTCAAGCCGGCCAGCCGGTTGAGACTGAGGCCCGCATTACCGTTAATTTCACTATTTCCACCTACTGACAACCCGCGAGCACTTGGAGAAAGATTGTGAAGTGCAGGCAAATCTTCGTGCTATCCCTGCGATGCGTAACTTTAACGCTCGTGATGGCAGGCTTAGGCGCTGACGCGTTTCCCCTCATCCTAGAGAGATCTTTCTTCCCGGCGAAAGGAGCAGCCACGATGGCCTTCAGTATTTCCAGCCCAAGTTTCCAAAATGGCAAAGACATTCCGAAAAAATTTACCTGTGACGCAGAAGACGTTTCTCCGGCATTATCCTGGACGGATTCCCCGCAGGGCAGAAAAAGTTTTGCTCTTATTGCCGACGACCCCGACGCGCCAAGGGGTACGTGGACGCATTGCGTGTTATTCGACCTGCCAGCGGCGACGACCAGTCTTCCGGAAGGCGTCCCGAAGGTTGGCGAACTCACGGGCGGCGGACGCCAAGGTACGAATGATTTTCCAAAAATCGGCTATGGAGGTCCCTGTCCGCCTCCGGGCAAACCTCATCGTTACTTCTTCAAGTTGTATGCACTCGACAGCCAACTCAATCTCAAAGCAGGGGCGAGCAAGCAAGAAGTTGAGCAGGCGATGCAAAATCACATCTTGGGCAAGACTGAACTCATGGGAAAGTATGGGCGTTGATCGGTTGGCGTGATGAATTCCCGCATTAAGGCCGCAATCCTGGAAGGAAATCAGCCGCCGGAAATTATCAGAGGGTATTACCAGGTTTGGTGGAGAAATTAACCCCAAAAAATTAACAGGCGTCCCGACTCTTTCGAGTCAGCGGACGCCCGGGCAGCCCTCCCCCAGAACTGCTCGCCCAAGAAATTAAATCTTCTCTCTGTAGGTGTGAATAGCACTTCGGTGCCAGTTTGAGCCCACCAAGGTGCCATCTCTTCGGTCGGAACGTATTTTGTTCTCTATCCACTACTTCGCTTCGGCCTTGAGCTCAGCGACTTCTACACGATTTCGACCCGCGGCCTTGGCGCGATACAAAGCCGAATCTGCTGCCTGTACCAGAGCAATGTGCTCGACTGGTTCCGAATCGCCCGCATTCACTGATACGAGGCCTACGCTGAGGGTGACGGGTATTGGACCCGCGGTACTCGCGATCGGGCTTTCGGCTATTACCCCGCGCAGTCTTTCGGCACTGACGACGAGGCCCTTGGGATCGCATCCCGGCGCAATGATCAGGAATTCTTCTCCGCCATAACGGCCGACCGAATCATAGCCGCGGACAGATGCGGTCAATCTTCTGGCCACCTCTGCGAGCACGGCATCTCCGACCAGGTGACCGTAAGAGTCATTAATGTTTTTGAAGTGATCCACGTCCGCCATGATTACACCCAATGCTTCGCCACTGCGCTGACGTCTTTGTACCTCTCGCTGTAGAAGATTCAGGACTGCGCCCCGATTCCAGACTCCGGTCAGATGATCGTGCAAAGCTTCAAATCGTAGTGATTCCCTGGCTTGGATGAGCTCATTCTGCAATTCCAGAATCCTCTTGCCGGCCCGGACTCGGGCGTGCAACTCATCCACGTCAAAAGGCTTTGTCAAATAATCATCAGCACCAGCTTCCAGGCCCTGAACTATATCGTGCTTGTCGTCCTTAGCAGTGAGCAGCAAGAGATAACGATAGGGATCTGGTTGCAGGCTGCGAGTTCTGCGGCATATGTCGATCCCGTCCATCCCTGGCATCATCCAGTCCAGGATCGCCATTTGCGGGGCGTGTTCCTGTTGCAGCGCGTGCCATGCGTCTAACCCGTTTTTGCAGGCATGGACGCGGTAGTTCCAGCCCTGCAAGCAACTTTGCAGGATTCGACGAGAAATCGGATCGTCTTCTGCGATTAAGACGGTGTCCCGAGAAGAAACTATCTCTTCCGCACTCATCCCAGTTGCCAGAATTTGCTCAGAACTTTTCACTGCAGCGCTCCCGCTGGATCTTTTATGGCGAAGTGCAGTCCGGAAATTTCTCGTTCCAGCACGATCATCGTCTCTGGGGCTCCCGTCAATTTGTTTTCGCGCCCCATATCTTCCAGCTTTCGCGCCGCTTGTGAGGCGACTCCTGCGCCCAAATAGCCGACTTCGCCTTTTAGGCTGTGAGCCGCGCGCATGACCGCACCGGCGTCGCCTTCTGCCAGTGCTTGTCGCAGATTCCGCAGTGTCTTAGGTGACTCTTCGAGAAAAATCTGGCAAAGCTCTCGAAGTAAATCCTCATCTCCACCAAGCCGTTCCAGCGCTTCTGTTCTATTCCAGGAGAACGACACCGAAGAAGCTTCCTTGTCGGATGTTTTGACATTGCTCAAGGTTGCGAGTGTCTGCTCCAGATCGCTGAAACGCACCGGCTTCGCCAGGTAGCCATCCATGCCAGCCTGCAAACAGGATTCACGGTCTCCCTTCATGGCGTGAGCCGTCATGGCGAATATGGGCAGGTGAGATCCACTGCTCTTTTCCGCTTTGCGAATGGCAACCGTGGCCGCCAGACCATCCATCTCCGGCATCTGCACATCCATAAAAACCACATCGAACTTCTGACTGAACGCCAAAGACAATGCTTCTCTGCCGTTGCTCGCAACCACGGAGGAGTGTCCCATTTTTTGCAATACGCGCACCATCAAGGTTTGGTTAACGCGATTATCCTCCGCGACTAGAACATGAAGCTTCTGCGACGATTCGCGTAAAGTATGGCGCGTAACCAGTGCAGCCGCCGTTTCCTGGCCTCCGTGACCCAACACTCTGAGAAGGGCCGCTAGCAGATCAGCTTTCAGGAGAGGTTTAAGCAGATAAGCCGAGATTCCTAATTCATTGCAGCGCGCCGCTTCCCCCGGTTGTCCCGCCGAAGTCAGCATCAGGATAATGGCTTGCGCCAGCTCAGATTTGTGCTTGATTTTTTCGGCCAACTGAAAACCATCCATGCCAGGCATACGTGCATCGATAACGATCACCCGGAATGGATCCCGTCTTTGCCGGGCTGCTTCCATAACAGCCAGTGCTTCTTCGCCACCTTTCACTGACACCGGCTTCATGCCCCATCCCGCGGTCATTTTGTGAATGATAAGGCGATTGGCTTCATTGTCATCGACCACAAGCACAGCCTGCCCCTGCAATTCACTGGGTAACGCCGAGGTTGCGAGATTGTGTCGTCCGGCCGCTTGCGAGATTTTGACGGTAAAATGAAATTTGCTGCCCTTGCCTTCCGTACTCTCCACCCAAATCTTTCCCCCCATCATATTGACTAGGCGAGCAGAAATCGCCAACCCCAGCCCAGTCCCGCCGTACTTACGTGTGGTGCTGCTGTCGGCCTGGGAAAAGGCGTGGAAGAGCAACTGGTGCTTCTCCGCGGGAATTCCGATGCCGGTGTCACTCACCGTGAACTGCAGTTCGATGCTTTCGTCAGTCAACGAACTACTCTTGATCTCGACCAGCACTTCGCCCTGCTCAGTAAACTTTATGGCGTTACCCACCAAATTGATCAAGACCTGACGAATCCGCCCGGGATCTCCAATCAGTTCGGATTCCCCTTCAGGACATACATCGCAGGCCAACTCCAGTCCCTTCTGGTGGGCACGGAGCGCCAGCGGTTTAATCGTCTCCCGGATGAAGTTGCAGAGGTTAAACTCGATGCGCTCCAGTTCGAGCTTCCCCGACTCGATCTTGGAGAAATCCAGAATGTCATTGATAACATTCAAAAGCGACTCGCTGGAGGACTTGACCATAAGCAGGTACTCGCGCTGTTCCTGAGTTAACGTCGTATCCAACGCGAGTTCAGTCATGCCCATGATTCCGTTGATGGGAGTACGGATCTCGTGGCTCATGTTGGCGAGGAATTCACCTTTGGCCTGGCTGGCCGCTTCTGCAATGCTCTTGGCATTTTCCAATTGAACATTCGCGGCTAATAGTTCCCCGGTGCGAGCCGCTACCTGCTCTTCAAGCTGTTCCCTATTACGTTGGAGTTCCTCGTCACGCTGCTCGATCTGACTCAGCATTTCGTTGAAACCAGCTACCAGTTGGCCAATCTCATCCCCGCTAGTCACATCGAGCCGAAGAGCATAATTCCTGTCATGAGAAACCACGTTGGTGGCCCGCAACAATTCAAGAATGGGATCGGAAATCAACCTTTGCACTCGCGAGGCAAAGAAGAATGCGACGAAAGGTGAGGCCAGCAGCACGAAAACGATTCCCCCTACATACCAACGCAATCGGGTATACATCGCCTCCAGATCCGATTCGATGTACACCGCCCCGATGGTCTCTCTAGACAGCTTTATGGGACGCAATTCAGCGAGGTGAGCGTGGGTGAAGTAGATGTGGAAGGCCTGCGCTGTTCCCAGACTAACGAGTGGAGGACAGTTCCCATTCAAACCATAACCGGCGAAGACCGTACCATCCTGGGAGTAAGTACAGGCCGCGACGATGTGCGGTTGCGCTCGTAAGGCTCGCAGCACTTCGCGCGCAGCCTGCTGGTCGTAAGCGGTAACCGCGTCGGTGCTGTTATCGGCGGTTACGTCGGCCAAAGTACCCAAATCCAGTGCCATCGATTTCCGGAAGGTAAGCACATCGAAAAAAGCCATTACCAGGCAGGCCAGCAGTAAGGTCATGGTCGAAATGGTCACGATGATGACTGTAAGCTTTTGCCCAATCGACATGTCTCGCGAAGAAGGCATCTAGTTGGTTCTCAGGGCGAATGCCGAAGTCGATACTTTGCAAGCCCATGGGCAGCTATATCGCCAAGCCAACAACCGGCGGGACGCCAGCGCTAAGCATGGGCCGTTGCTGATCAATCGGGCTCAATCGGCAATTTAACTACGGTCAACCAGAAGTTATCGATACTCTTGACCACGATTAAAAACTGCTCCAGGTCCACAGGTTTGGTGACGAAGCAGTTGGCATGGAGCTGGTAACTGCGCAGAATATCGACCTCGGATGCGGAAGTGGTCAAGATCACTACCGGAATGATTGCCAGATTCGAATCCGCCTTGATTTCCTGCAGGACCTCCCTGCCATCTTTTTTCGGCAAGTTCAGGTCCAGCAAGACCAGGTCCGGACGAGGCGCGGCAGCGTACTTGCCTTCACGGCGCAGCAGAGCCATGGCCTCTTCCCCGTCGGCGGCAACCTGCAGGTTCAGACATATCTTGGCGTCGCGCAGAGCTTCACGCGTCAGCAGGACATCGCCGGGGCTGTCTTCTACCAATAGGATTTCTATAGGCAATGCGCTGGTTCCCATCATTTCCTGCATGGTTTCCTCATTATGATTCAGGCAGACTGAAACTAAAGGTGGAACCTTTTCCGGGCTCTGACTCCACCGAAATCCGGCCGCCGTGGCGTTCGATAATTTTTTTGCTGATTGCCAATCCGATGCCAGTGCCGGAAAATTCGTCGCGAGCATGCAAACGCTGGAACATGACGAAAATCCGTTCGAAGTACTGGGCGGAGATTCCGATTCCGTTGTCCTGCACGAAAAACGTCAATTCTTTGTCCTTCGTACTGGAAAAAACATGTATGCGAGGTACCTCG
>DATHJP010000184.1:0-2079 GCA_035489695.1 Terriglobales bacterium | reverse complement strand
GTCGGCACACTGGGCAAAGTTTACGTCGTCCGAAACAAGGAGGAGTTTTACTTCAAGGACGGAAACATCATTTGGTTCAAAATCCGCGGAGCAGTATCCGCCGAGTTCCTTCGGCAGTTGTATTTGACCAAGGTAGTGATGAAGCAGATAGCCGATGATTCGGCCGGCACTACTGTCGGCACTTACACGATTTCAGGGGCAAAGAAGACAGAGATTCCATTTCCGCCGCTCCCCGAACAAACCGCCATCGCCGAGGTGCTGACGGAGATGGACGCGGAGCTGGCAGCGTTGGAGCAGCGGCGGGAGAAGACCCGCACCCTCAAGCAGGCCATGATGCAAGAACTCCTCACCGGAAAAACCAGACTCGTATGAAAAGCTATTATCGCCTCACGCTGGGACAAAGGAGCGTTCACAGAGAACGATGAGTCATGCCCTTTGAAGCATATCTTCCGCAGGGATTCGTTCACAGCCACGAGAACCGGATGTTTCACGAGTTGACAGCCTCACTGGCAAAAGCATTCGGATCAGGAGCGACTCCGGCCTATCTGCTCGGCAACGTCTGTTTCAGTGACAAGGAGTTGGATACGGTGGTGCTCACGCCTGACGCGCTGCTTGTGGTTGAGATGAAGAACTATGGGGGGCTGATCCACTTCTCTGAAAACGTTGAATGGTTTGCGGATGAAGTTGAAGTGGTTGGAGGCACGCATCGGAATCCATATTGGCAGCTTCGAGCCAACAGGTTTGGACTCTTAGATCATCTTCAGCGTAAAGCTCCTGAAATCCTTAATCGAGGCACGATTAACTACTGGTGGCATGTTTGCGGAGTCGTTCTCTTCGGGCGCGATATCCAATTTGACGAGAAGCTGCCCGAAGCGATCAGCGACTGGTTCGCAATCTGTGACCAACATTCCATGGTTTGCTCAGTTTCTTCTTTTCGAAAGCCTCGCTGGGTGTCTCCCGGATACGTCCACAGGCCGCTTACTGCGGCAGAGTTAGGCAGAATAATTGGAGGGCTGGGGCTTACTGCCCGCCATCTCTACACTGGGACGGCGCTAGCCGCTGCACCCACCGATGCGCCAGCAGCCCCACCACCGGAAGTCCCGCCCCTTAAAGTCCTGTATTACAATCAGTCTAATTTTCGGAGTGCACTGCTCCGGCTTCGTCAAGCAGGCGGACGCAAAACCGCCGGAGCAATGTCACTGCTTAACCTCATTCAGGATGCACGTAACGGCGTTGACTCGTTCAGCACTATTCAATCCGTGCCCGACGCCCGGATTGAAAGTGCAATCATTTACCTCCTTAACGAAGAAGCGCGTTGCGTGGCGGTAAAGAACGGCTCGATCATTCATCTCTGTCATTGCGGGACTCCGCAGGAAGTCGGGTTCTGGATTCAGGCCAACGCCGGTAAAACATTTACGGTTGATGCTGAGACCCATCGGATCGAGCCAACCGTCGTTACTACCGAGGCTTCGCAGGCAGCGCTCGCCCCGACGCACATGACCGAGGCGAACCAACCGTTCCTTGAACGAGTAAGCGGTTTGGATTTGGAGAAACTCGTGCCGTCGGACTTCATCCGTGAACATTTGTTGCGTCTCGACGAGAACTCGTCGGACGAGGACATCAAGAAGATTCTGGGGGCGATTACCGATGAGGACATTCGGCTCTTCCTTCATGACGTGATTTCCTTGGCCAAAGCTGGTGATATTGCCGGAGCGGAAACTCGCGTTCGACTGCTTAGGGGCGATGCCTGTCCGGTTGTTGACGCTCCCGCAATGGCCGAGACCGCTTTGGTGGCGGAAGCAAACTCCGACCAGATCGTTATCCTGAACGAATTGGATCAAGACGAATTTGACCGTTTGTTTGATCCGCTACGCTTCCGTGAATGGATGGTCTTTTTGCACCCCGGACAAAAGCGAGTTGCGATTGAGGATTTTCCAGGACCAGCGCTGCTGACTGGTGTTTCGGGTAGCGGAAAGACCTGTGTTCTAGTGCATCGGGCGCAGCGATTGGCGTCGTTCTTCTCAAAAGACCGCATTTTGATTCTTACGCTCAACCAGAGCCTGGCTCGCCTGATCGAAG
>DATHJP010000183.1:0-3104 GCA_035489695.1 Terriglobales bacterium | reverse complement strand
CGAGGCGCGACCGGCACTCTGCACAGGAAGCCAAGTGCCGCTTTGCCGTCTCGAGGTCGTCTCCATCGTGGTAGTGATAAAGGACCAGTTCGTCGTCTGCGAGATGTCTCATCAAAATGTCCTCAGCGGCTGCAATTGCTGCCGCAACTTCTGCACGGCCCGGTGCACCCTATTCTTGGCAGCCCCTTCACGCACGTTCAGCACTCGCGCAATTTCCTCGACCGAGCGGCCTTCAAAATGACGAAGAACGAATGCAGTGCGTTCGCCGGCGGTGAGCTGCTTCATAGCCAAACGCACCCGGACCTCGATCTCCGAGCTAAGCAGGCTTCGCTCCGGGCTGGGATTAGTCGCGGGAATCTGCTCGACCACATCCGATTCGTCTGCGTCAGGTTCCTCTTTTGAGTGCACTTCGTGTCGTGATTTTCGCTGGTCCAGAAGGTCGTAACATCGGTTCACCGCGATGCGGTAGATCCATGTGCCGAAATTGGATCGCGATTCGAAGCCATCGAGGGCACGATAGGCGCGCAGGAACGTGTCCTGCACTATTTCTTCTGCGTCGTGTTCATTCTCCATCATGCGAAAAGCCACCCGGAAGATAGTTTGACTGTGGCGCTCCACCAGCAGACGAAAGGCATCCTTCTCCCCCGCCCTGACTCTCGCCACGGCCGCTGCATCATCCATCTCCATTCGCCCATTAGACCGGAAACAGCGGCAATGGTCACGGACTTGAATGCTGTGGGTTGGCGATGAAAAGAAGGGGGATACTGTCAAGCCTTCGAGCTTTGCCAGGGAAGGGTCCGCTTGATTTGCTAAACTTCATCTCGTGTCTCTGCACGTGAGTGCCGTCTCTTGCAGCGCGATGCTATTGTTTTCGGCGTTACTGGCTGCCCAAGGCCAGACGCAACCCAGTACGAATGACGACGTGGGGAAGACAGCGGCACCAGAGGCTGCCTTTAAGGTCGGCAATGGAGTATCTGCTCCAGTGGTTAAGTACGGTCCCGAGCCCGAGTACTCCGAAGAGGCTCGCGCAGCGGCTTACGACGGAACTTGCGTGCTATCGCTGGTTGTTGGCGTTGACGGCAGACCTCGCGACATAAAGGTGGCACGGCCAGCCGGAATGGGATTAGACGAAAAGGCGATTGAGGCGATACGGACGTGGAAATTCGAACCAGGGCACAAGGACGGCAAGCCCGTGAACGTTCAAATGAACGTCGAAATTACGTTCAGTTCATACGGCGGTGAAGATACAAAGATCTCAAAACTACAGAAAAAAGCCAATTCCGGCGACGCTAAGGCGGAATTGGAGCTTTCGAAAATCTTCTTTCAAGGGAAAGATGTTCCTAAGGATGAGGTTCAAGGCTTGGATCGATTGCAGAGAGCGGCTAATCGGGGCTTGGCGCGGGCCCAATTCCTCATGGGAGAGCACGCGTACGCACGTGGCAGCAGCTCCGCCGACTACGTAACCGCGTATATGTGGTACGACATCGCTCGGAAAAGCGGATACAGGCGTAGTGACAAGATGCTCAAAGCACTGGCTTCTAAGATGTCACCGGAACAATTGTCCGAAGCCCGGACTCGGGCACAGAACTGGGTCAATACTAATCACTGAACATCGCGACAATCCCGATGAGCATTCGATCACTGTAGAATCTTTGCGTGCCACTCTTCCGCAACCTGCGCCTCACGCTGGAGATGATCAAATGGGAGCACTCGATTTTCGCGCTTCCTTTTGCTTTATGCGGAGCCATGCTGGCCGCTAACGGTCTTCCGGCGACGCATCAACTGGCGTGGATCATCGTCGCTATGGTTGCCGCCCGTTCCGCGGCGATGGCCTTCAATCGCCTGGCAGATGTCTCGATGGACGCGGCCAATCCCCGCACTCGGACGCGCGCCCTTCCGGCGAAGCAGTTGACTCCTCAATTCGTATCGTCTTTCGTGGTGGTGTCTTGCGCGATTTTTGTGTTTGCCGCCTCGCAACTCAATCGCCTGGCGTTCGTGCTCTCGCCGGTGGCGCTGGCTGTCGTATTGCTCTACTCCTATACCAAGCGCTTCACCCGCTGGTCACACCTCGTCTTGGGATTGGCTCTGGGGATCGCTCCCGCCGCCGCTTGGATCGCAGTCAGGGGAACACTCGATCCCCGCATTCTGCTGCTTACTGCCGCAGTGACATTTTGGGTGGGCGGCTTCGATGTGCTTTACAGTTGCCAGGATTACGATTTCGATCGCCAGACTGGACTCCATTCTGTACCGCGCTATTGCGGCATCGCCCGGGCGCTGTGGATTTCGCGGCTGTTTCATCTGCTGATGCTGCTTCTACTGATTGCTCTGGTGATCGCCTTTGGACTTGGAAAGTTAGCCGTCGCCGGAATCGTCGTCGTCGCCTTGTTACTGGTGTACGAACATTCTCTGGTCTCGGCCGACGATCTCAGCCGGCTGAATGCCGCGTTTTTCACCATGAATGGCGTCATTTCGGTGCTGTTCTTTTTCTTTATCGCCGGAGATCTGCTGCTGCGGCGATAAAGATGGATTAATGATCAGGTTGTGACTTCCATCGCTTCTCTGCGTTATCATCAAGTGAATGTCAGGACATCCTTTTCAGACCCATCCTTTTCAGACAGACGATCCGCAACTTCAGCCGGTGGCGGAAAAGATTCTTGCCGGGCAACGTCTCGATGCGAATGACGCGCTCGCGCTCTATCGCAGCGGCGATATCCTCGCTGTCGGATGGCTAGCTAATTCCGTGCGCGAGAGAATGCACGGCGACCGGACATATTTCAACGTCAATCGCCACATCAATCCCACCAATGTTTGTGTTGCCGCTTGCCGTCTTTGCGCCTTTGGCCGCAAAAAAGATACGCCGGGAGCCTATACCATGGCTCTCGAAGAAGCTTTCGAGACCGCTGCTACCGGTTACACGGAAGCGGTCACCGAGTTTCACATCGTCGGTGGCCTGCATCCCGATCTGCCGTTTCAGTATTTTCTCTACCTGATCTCCGGACTCAAGCAGCGTTTTCCGCAAGTGCATTTGAAAGCCTTCACCATGGTGGAGGTCGCATATCTCTCCAAGCGCGCGAAACTTTCCATCCGTGAGACTTTGCTGGAGT
>DATHJP010000182.1:0-2400 GCA_035489695.1 Terriglobales bacterium | reverse complement strand
GCGAGTGCGAGTCTATGCCATCGAAGTGGCAAAAGAGCTGGCCGTAACTCCCGGAGAAATGGAAGCCCTCCACGCTGCCGCGCTGCTGCACGATATTGGCAAGCTGGCCGTGCCGGAGCACATCATTTCCAAACCCGGACGATTGACGCCGGAAGAATTCGAGAAGATGAAGATCCACCCCGTGGTCGGGGCTGAAATTTTGGAGCGGGTGCGATTTCCCTATCCCGTTGTACCGATTGTGCGGGCCCACCACGAAAAATGGGATGGCACCGGATATCCTTTCGGCCTCAGAGGGGAAGAGATCCCGATCGGGGCGCGCATTCTTTCTGCCGTGGATTACCTGGACGCGCTCGCCTCAGACCGTCAATATCGCCGGGCTTTGCCGCTGGAAGAAGTGATCCAACGATTGTCGGCGGAATCAGCCAAAGCGTTCGATCCCAAAGTTGTGGATGTTCTGAAGAAGCGTTATCTTCACCTGGAAAAATTGGTGGAAGATCAATTTGGACACGAAGTCGCGTCCAAGTTGTCTACCGACGTGAAAGTGGAACGGGGACTGGCGCCAGCCGCAGGCTTCGAAGACATAACCGTTAAAGACTTGCCTGGACAGGAAGCCAACTTCCTCTCCTCAATCGCAGCTGCGCGGCAAGAGGCGCAAACTCTATTCGAGCTGAGTCAGGATCTGGGAGCTTCACTGAGCCTGGGTGAAACTCTCTCCGTCTTTTCTTTGAAATTGCGCCGTCTGGTTCCATACGACGCGATTGCCATTTACGTCAAACGGAACGCCGAACTGATTCCCGAGTACGTTAATGGCGACAACTTCCGTCTGTTCGCATCGCTCCGTATCCCGCTAGGCCAGGGTCTTTCCGGATGGGTCGCGCAAAACAAAAAGCCCATCATCAACGGCAATCCTTCGGTCGAGCCAGGATACTTGAACGATCCAACCAAGTTCAGCACCTTGCGCTCGGCTTTAGCGATCCCGCTGGAAGGCTTGGCCGGGGTGGTTGGCGTGCTTGCGGTTTATCACGCGGAGCGAGACGCGTTCACTTCCGATCACTTGCGCATCCTGCTGGCCATCAGCTCCAAGATGGCGCTGGCGGTTGAGAACGCGCTGAAATACGAACAGGCGGAAAGCTCAGCCACCACCGACTATCTCACCGGCCTGCCCAACGCGCGTTCATTGTTCCTCCAGCTCGACCGCGAATTAGCGCGTTGCAAGCGTGACACATCCTCGCTCACCGTCATGGTCTGCGACATGGACGGGTTCAAGCAAATTAACGATCGGTTCGGACATCTGGAGGGCAACCGCGTACTTCGCCTCTTCGCCGTGGCTTTGAAAGAGAGCTGCCGAGAGTACGACTACGTCGCCCGTATGGGCGGAGACGAATTCGTGGTCGTCGCCCCCGGCCTGCCGCCGGAAACCGTCGCCAAAAAAGCGGATCAACTGCGGGAACTGGCCAAGCATGCCGGACACGAAGTTTGCGGTGAAGACATTCTTTCACTCAGCGTCGGGCAGGCACTCTATCCGAAAGACGGCCAGGATGCGGAGGAACTGCTGGCCGAAGCCGATCGCCGCATGTACATCGAAAAGCAGCAACAGCCCTCGCGCAAAAATCGCAGGCTCTATCCGCGAATGAAGTGCCGCGTGACCATCGAGATGCAGCCCCATGGCTCGGAAGCCCCGTTGCTCGCAAACTTGACCGACATGAGTCTGGGCGGCTGCTTCGTCGAAACCAGCGCCATCATGCCTGCAGGTTCCAAGCTCAAGCTGGTCTTCTCCATCGATGATGGCAAGATGCAGGCGGAAGGCAGCGTAGTGCGCATCGATCCCGGCTCCGGTGTCGCTGTCCGCTTCAACGATATGAATCGTGAAGAACGGGACAAGATGCATCGCGTCCTGGAATTCGTTCAGAACAGCACGAAGTTTTACGACAACCGCTATCTCAGCAAGCTCTTGAATCGTTGATTCGGCAATCGCTCATTGCTATGGGAGATGCACCTCAAGTTGTCTGGATTGGCAAAACTCGCGGTCAAGATCGTGGCAGTCGTCCTGCTCGGAGGTTTTCTCGGCGCCACTTTGGTACGGCTGGCTCCCGGCTTCGGAGTGGATGAAGAAGAGCTGGACGCACGTCTTAGCAATCAAAGCATTCAAGCCCTGCGACAAGCCCAGGCAACGGATCAAAACCTCGCGGTGTTCTATTTTCATTATTTGAACCGCGTCCTCCACGGTGATCTGGGCACTTCGCGCACCCTGCAGCGTCCCGTCTCACAACTTCTCGCCGAGCGCATGCCCGAAACTCTCAAGTCAATCGGTCTGGGACTGGCCTTCGCGTGGGCATTGGGTCTTTCCCTGGCAATCGGAATCGTGATGTCACGCGCGTGGTATCTCGATCTCAGTGCCAG
>DATHJP010000181.1:0-4039 GCA_035489695.1 Terriglobales bacterium | reverse complement strand
AACCGTTCCGGGTAACCGCAGACTTTCGCCCGCTCCGCCCAGGCATACCGGTAGGAGTGCAACGTCACCCCGAACACGTTTGCCCGCCTGCAGATACGCTTGAACTCCGTCGACCGATGGCCCGCGCCAATGGCCTTGAATTCAGGAAACAGCGGGCCTTGCTGCGGCAGTCCCTTCAGATTCTTTTCCGCTTCGTCGCCGAAGTGGATCATAGCGATCGACCGCGTCTTCTTTCGAGCAAAGCTCACAACTTTGGCCGCCCAATCAATGTTGTCGGCCTGCAGATTGGCGATATCGGACTGTGATCCGCCGAGATGCCAGCACAGTTCGTAGAATGCCTTCCGCTCCGGGTTGTGTTCGAGGGCAAGGATGGCCTGGTGTTCCTCCTGTGTGACCGCACGTTTTTCTCTGTAATCGAGCCGGGGCCACTGCCGTTTCATAATCACCGGCCAAGGCAGCCATCCCATGTCTAAAGCGAAGTTGTGAATGCGCCGCAGAAAGACGTTGGTGGAAACCATTCCGGTGTGAAGCACCTTGAGGAACTGTTCAGCCTGCGTTTCGAGAATCGGCAGATCACGGATGAGGTCATACGCCTTGTCTTTGACAACCCGCTGCCAACGCTCGCGCGTCGCTCCGCGTTTTGTGCCGGCGAGTTCCTCCATCGGCATCTGCCAGGTGCGCTTGGCCACCAGCGGATCGGTCGCGGCCAGGTAGGTGCGTGCGAGCCGCAAATTTAGGTGGGCCTGGCGGTGAGCTTGGGTTCGGGCGCTGAACAGCGCCACGGATTCAGTTCGCTCGCGCGTGCCGAGGCTTGCTTGTTGGCCCGTTTTCGAATCGTGGATGTAGAAGATGCCGCCATTGCGGCGATAGAGACGAAACCGCTGCTTCATGGGTTTTTTGATGAAGCAGCCTAAACACCTCTCACGTCCGCGTTGTGTAATTCCTACACAATCCGACGCGGCGAAGTGCCCGTCCGCGAGTACTACCAGCGTTTTACCGGAGTAATGAACGAGTGCTACCTGAGTTTCATCAAGTTCGCCGTTTGCTGGCAGTTTTGCTGGCAGTCGAAACACGCTGGAGCCCGAGAGGAAGCCGGAATTGTCCATGACAACGGACTCCTAACTAACTAATGACACGTGATTCGATTCAGAAAAAATCTAGTCGAGTGACGTGCGGTTTGGTCATCGAGCAGCGGCTGCATCACCACGTCGATGCGCCGGCAACCCGATCTCATCCGTTGCGCCATACAACGTGCCGCGATTGCCACCGCCCCCAGCCATCCACTTCCCGGAGCCACAGGGATTATGGTCGGTGCCTTGGCCTTTTTCATTGAACGGCGTTCGGCCGCCATAAGCAAAATTGCCTGCTATGCTGGAGGCCAGCGAACCAAGGGCGCGTTCGGCCGAACGACTGCTGCCGAAGGCGTAAAATGAGCCGGTGGTGCTTGAACCCGTCCCGATGCTGTGATTGGTGACATCGGTCGGCGCGACGCTTTTGGAAGCGTACCAGCCGGGCAGAGTCACCTTATTCGTCCACGGGAAGCTTGTGCCGACGATGTTAGAGAGCGAGTCGAAATTCTCCGCGTAGGTTCCGTTGCCCATCGGAATTTGAGCGCGAGCGGTGCCGACGCCAAGTAATGCAGCGAGATAAATCCCTGCGCGGCGGGCCGCGTTGTTCACCATCAGTAGCGGCATCACGCACAATGCTGGCTTGCGGGAGGTGTTGGGGCACGTGCGGGTACCAGAGGAAGCAGCCCGTCGCGCAGTCCATCGAACATGGTATCGCCTTCCCAAATGTCTCGAAGTCCAGGAAATGAATCTGATACAGGAGTCGCCGGTGAATGTTGTTGTTCAGCTTCGGTCGCAGCACGCTCCTGCGGCAGGTGCTGGAAACCGAAGTATGAGTCATCCTACCGGATTGGCCTGCGGTGTCTCGATCACCAAGTGAAAATGATTGCTCATCAAACACTAGGACTAGGCATGCACTTGTCAATCGGTCTTGCGGTTTCCAGAATGCCTTGACGGTCGGTATCGTCGCTGAAGATCGGTTCGCGCCGGTCGCCGCGGTTCATCAGATGATAAATTACCCCAGGATATTCCAAGCGTTACTTGCGAGCCATGGTGGCGCGAGACGACTTCCCCGCCGCGAGTTGTCAATACTAAGAACCGACACCTTTTCCGTCTTCCGACGGCGCTTGAGAAACCAATGAACGACGTAGGTTCCCGCCAGGACTGCGATCAGCAGCAAAGAAACAGCACCCAGGTTTCGAAGGAATGCCACCACCTGTTCCAGTTGGTTGTGGAAAGCGAATCCTAAGGCGGCATACACGGCGGCGTAAACGACCGAGGTGAATGCATCCACGAGCAGGAAGCGCAACTGACCGACGTTCAACGCGCCAGCATGCATGGGAATGACCGAGCCGAACGGCAGGAATTTTGCCGCCGTGAGCATTCGCCTTCCGTGCAAGACGGTTTTGGCGAGCGTGGCGCGCTCCAGCTTGACCTGCACCGCTTGCAAATGGGGAAATAACCGGAAGACGCGCGCCTTGCCGCGGTGTCCCAGGAAAAACCAGATGGCATCGGCGGCCACACAGCCGGCCGCCGCCCAACCAATTCCGGCGATCAAATCAAACTTCCCGCTCGCCGCGAGAGCGCCTGCCGCCAGGAGGAACGGCCCCCCCGGAAACGGAAATCCGCTCTGTTCCACGAAACCGGCCACAAACAGGAGCGGGCCGCCATATGAAACAAGGAACTGGATGACTTGGTTCACGTTTTCCTCCCCTCTTGCGGTCTTGCCGGAATCTCGGACAGCGACGTCTTCTCCGGGTCCCTTGCTGGTTGATCGTGCCAAACAAGCCCATACAGCGTGGCGATGGTTACGAGTGCGATTATCGGGAGTGGGTCCATAGGCTTATTGCGACTTAACTGATGGCTACGAGTGAGACTGGTTGGTTTTGCGAATCTCTTGTTCTTTCAGCTTTGCGATAATCGCCTCCTTCGTGGCCGTGCCCACAATCTGAACCCGCAGTTTCCCTTCGACGAAGTAGAGCAGCGTAGGGACGGACTGGATGTCATAACAAAGACTGAGGCCGATGGAATCATCCGCGTTGACCTTGAGCACCTTCACTTTTCCTGCCCAGTCACGCGCCAGCTCTTGAAGAATGGGATCAAGGACTTGGCAAGGCCGACTCCAGGGAGTTCCGAACACAACCAATACTGGCGGTTTGGATTTTAGAACTTCCGCCTCGAAGGCCGCTTCTGTGATGGTTTCGTTTATGTTCATCTTTTCGTTGCTTCGTTCATTAGCGAAGAGACTTAGGCACTGCGCGTGCCAAGAAAGTTGGAGTCATGTCAAAGCGTTGATTTATAGTGCTTTGCGATTATTTCTGCTTGGCTTGTCCTTGTTTCGAAAAAATGAATCCACGAAAAACCGTAGTTTTCGATTGGTCCGTACCGAAGTTGTCGTATGATCCGGCTGTGGACCCAACCAGCGACAGGCGGTTCGACCCGCATTTCGGAGCACAGTTACTCCTGGAGATTGCCCAAGAGCGGTCAGTGGAGCCGCTCTTGAAGAAAGTTGTCGAGCGTGCAGTCGAGCGCACTGAGTTCGTTTTCTCTCAAGTCTGGTTGATCAAAAAAGGCGACCTCTGCGCGACGTGCAAATATCGGCCTGATTGTCCTGACCAGTCCCGCTGCCTGCACCTAGTTGCGGGAAGAGGGAGATCGCTTCCGGAAGCCGGAAAAGGGCCGCAGCCATGCGAGGACCTCAATGCTCGCCTGCCACTGAATTTCGGCCCGCTTGGAGAAGCGGTGGCCAGTGGTCAGTTGAAAGTGCTAAGAAGCCCGGACAAGCAGCCGGTTATCGCTGCCGGGTTTGAGTGGATGCGAGATGAGCGCATCCTGGAGTGCGGTATCCGCCCCATTGAATTCAAAGGAGATGTTCTAGGAGCGATGGTGGGTTTTGCTCGCGAACATCTGCCGGAGTCATTCACGCCATGGGGACGGATCTTCGCGGATCATGTTGGTGCCGCCATCGCCCA
>DATHJP010000180.1:0-5167 GCA_035489695.1 Terriglobales bacterium | reverse complement strand
GCTGGTTTCTTCGCTGACTCTACCCTTGCTCCAGGCACTGCCGCCACTGGGACTTGTTTCCATCGAGACCGATCAGATCGTGCAGGCACAGGGAGCCAAGGCAGGGGCTGCGCCGTCTTATCTTACGGACAAGACTCCCATCACCTACTACGGGACCACGGTTTGGCACGGCTACGTGTATCAGCCCGGCAATCGGCTCATTCAAACGGACTCGGCGCACGCGATATATAAAGTTGCCGGTTCGGGTGTGACTGTCGCGGTGATCGATACCGGCGTTGATCCCAACCATCCGGTGCTGAAAAATTCATTGGTTGCGGGATACGATTTCACGCGCAATCAAAGTGGCGGATCCGAGATGAGCGATTTGAGCCAGTCCACGGTCGCGGTTCTCGATAGCAGCAGCGCCGCACAGGTGAGCCAATCAACCGTAGCAGTGTTAGATCAATCGACGGTTGCCGTGTTGGACGGCCAGGCGCAATATGCTGCCTTTGGTCACGGAACTATGGTGGCTGGTATCGTGCACCTGATCGCGCCGCAAGCTAGCATCATGCCGCTGAAATCTTTTTATGCGGATGGAACTGGATACAACTCCGATATCTTGCGCGCCATTTACTATGCGACGAATCATGGCGCCAAGGTGATCAACATGAGTTTCAACTACGCCAGCTATTCGTCCGAACTGGACAAAGCGGTGAGTTATGCGACCCAGAATGGCGTAGTTTGCGTGGCGGCAGCGGGAAACAGCGGCCTGAAGGCTACGGTTTATCCCGCAGCACTCAAGAACGTCATTGACGTGGCGTCCACCAGCAACACCGACCTGCCATCCACTTTCTCCAATTACGGAGCTCCTCCGGTTTGGCTGGCTGCTCCGGGCGAAGGTGTGATGACGACCTATCCGTTCGGGACGTATGCGGCAGGTTGGGGAACTTCGTTCAGTGCGCCCCTGGTTGCGGGCACGACGGCGATGATGATCTCTACCTATGGAGCTCAGGTCAACACGCAGAGTTCATTTAGTCTGCTGGGGATTTCGCTGTCTGGCAGTGCGACCGCGCCGAGCAGCAAGACGCAAGCGGCGAATGCTTTGACGCACGCACAGTGGATTTCTGCTCCGCAACTCGGGTACGGCCGTCTCGACACTTACCAGGCGGAGCAGGCCTGGCGCAGCAGTCTGGGGCTACAGTAAGCCATATGGGCAGCTCGATGATTTCGCGCAGTGAATTTCCGACGGACTTCCTGACTGGCGCCACCTGGCTGCGGGTCAAGGAACTCGAAGGCCAGCAGGAGTCTCTCCTCAAGTCGGTTATCTGCGCATTCAATCAGCTGCTCGATCTGCGTGATCTCGGCACCGGCATACACAGCACCCGGCTGGCGGAGTGGGCGGTGCGCATCGCTCGTAAGATGGGCCTTCCGGAAACAGATCTTTATCAGTTGGAAGTAGCAGCGCTCCTGCACGACATCGGTAAAATCGGAATTCCGGATTCGATCCTGAAAAAAGAAGGCAAGCTCAGCGATGAGGAAAGAGCGCTGATGAACAAACATCCGGAATATAGCTGGTCGATTCTCCGGCTGCTTGCGGGGCTTGATAAAGCCAGCCTGTACGCGCTGCATCATCACGAAAGCTATGACGGAAGTGGCTATCCCGGGGGGTTGAAAGGTACGGAAATTCCCATCGGGTCGCGAATCGTTTCCGTCATCGACGCCTATGACGCGATGATTTCCAACCGTTGCTACCGCAAGGGGCTGGCGCATCAAGAAGCGGTGCAGCGGCTGCTTTCGAGCAGTGGCACGCAGTTTGATCCGGGAGTGGTTCAGGCTTTCGTGGAGATCGCTGAAGCGGAAGTTGCCGATGTATTCGCAGCTACTGGAACCAGTCCGTCAATCTCCATCTGACGGCTGGCTGACTGGGACGGATTCTTTTCCATAATCGTCAGCCTTGAGGCATCCAGAAAGTTCCAAACCCCAAGTTTCTCCGCCGCCGCCGACAGTTTCAAGCCCGACCTGATACTCTGCCTTTCCTTCAACTGGGGCAATCCACACCACACGAAATTGAATCTTACGCTGATGATATTGCAGCGTCAGCTTATCGCCAGCTTTCAGTGGATGGCGTATCGCTCCCAGGCGGGCGCCGTTGGGTGTGATGTCCAAGGTATGCGCAAGTTCAAGCACTGGTTTGTTGGCACCGTCCCGCGCCCACACACGCACCGGTAAGACCATCTTCATGCGCTTCTGGCGACGCTTTCCGATTGCTTGCTTCAAAGGCGGGCTCCCGGGTGTTTTATCTTGTGGTCCAATCATTATTTAGTCGCACTTGGGGGGCCATCGCTGGCCTCACGGGCGGCGTTTGCGACTTTATTCAGCCTTCGGAATCAATGCATTGCGTGGTAGTGACTTGGAGCGAAACGCTTGTCCAGCGCGGGTTTCGTCCTTAATGACAGATATTGTCAATCACGCTCCATTTTTTGTTGTTGCTTCCTCGTACGGATCCTTTCGTCGCCGATCCAATGGGTAAACTCAGGGAGTATTGCTGGCGGGCCATCGTATTCGCGATCCATTATTGGCGCGTCGAACCGTTCGGCACATCAAAGCCGTAGGTTCGGAAAAGGTCGGCCACTGTTGGCGTCTGGATGAATTTCAGGAACGCTCTCGCCGTATCTTTCTGCTGCGAAGACTTGAGAATCACACAAGCTTGCTCGATGGCCGGATAGTCAGCGGCTGGAATCTCGGCATAGCGGCCTTTGTCCTTCATGTTGGGAGACAAAGCGAGCGACAACGCAACGATGCCGGCATCCGCAGATCGCGAGAGTACGAAGGAAGCCGTCTGGGAAATGTCTTCGCCCAATACGAACTTGTCCGCAACCTTGTCATAGATATTTTCCTTCTTCATTGCTGCCGCGGCAGCCTGTCCATAAGGAGCATGTTGCGGGTTGGCGATGGCGATTTTCTTAATGGCAGGATTCAGAAGCGACTGCAGACCGGAACTCACATCGACCTTCGAGTCATTCGGTACCCAAATCGCGATCTTTCCGATGGCGTACTGGTAAAACGTGCCCGGCTCCGTTAGCCCCGCAGCTTTCAGTTTTCTGGGATAGTCGAGATTGGCAGAGAAGAACATGTCGAAGGGCGCGCCATTCTGAATTTGCTGGAAGAAATTGCCCGATGAGCCATAAATCAGCTTCACCCTGTTCCCGGTTTCCTTTCGGAATCGGGTGGCTACGTCCTGCATGACAAATTGCAGGTCCGCCGCAGCTGCGACCGTTATCTCCTGGGCTGCTAGAGGAGGCTTCGGAGGAGAAGTCTGAGCCAATGTGGAGAACGAGAGGAATAAAACCAGGCCCAGGAACGTTATTCGCATGATGAGGGTTTCGATTAGGACTCTGATTATAGATCAGGGCAATCGCCGGCTGGTTACGAGGGGCATAGTATGATCCTTTAAATGGGCAAGCATTTAATGCGCGCATCCGCAATCGCGATTGTTCTGGCCGCATGCACCTTTGCGGCTGCATCCGCCGTCGCCCCTCCGGCTTCTCCTGCCGGGATATTGGTAGAGCTGTTTACGTCGGAGGGATGTTCGAGTTGTCCTCCGGCGGATGCGTTGCTGCAACAATTGGAACGCTGGCAGCCAGTCGCTGGCGCTCAATTGATCGTGCTCAGCGAGCATGTTGACTATTGGAACCACGATGGCTGGACCGATCCATACTCCTCCCACTTTTTCACCGAGCGTCAGAATGCCTACTCCGATCATTTCAAACTAGCCACGGTTTACACCCCACAAATGGTGGTGGATGGAAATCGGGAGTTTCTAGGCAGCGATGGGCGCCTTGCGCTTCAGGCTTGCCAGAAGGCGGCAAGTGTTCGAAAGATTCCCATTCGCATTTCATTGATTCCTGAGGGCGCTCAGCAAAATTCGGACAAACTTCGAGCTCACGTTGAAGCCGATGCTCTGGACGAATCTTCCAAGTTTAAGCAAGCCGATATTTACGTCGTGGTGGCATTGAATTCGGCGGAGTCGCAAGTGAAGGGAGGAGAAAATCAGGGACGCCGTTTGAGTCATGTTGCCGTGGTTCAGAGTCTCGCAAAAATTGGAAGCGTAAAGAAAGGGAAGGGCTTCGCCCAGGATGTCTCCCTGAAGCTTGAGCCGCATACTGATCCTGGACGGGCGCGGATAATCGCGTTTGTGCAGGAATCCGGTCAAGGCCAGGTGCTTGGAGCGGCTCTGCAGCGAGTGGGAAAGTGATTTGCGAAGCTATTATTCGGCTACGGCTTTACCACCGCGTCGTTCTCTCCAGCCTTCGATAATCAGGTAGAGAACAGGGATAAAGAATAAATTCAGCAGTGTGGACATGATCATTCCGCCGAACACGGTCGTGCCCACGGAGTGACGTCCTTCCTGCCCCGCGCCACTAGCCACCATCAGCGGCATGATCCCCAGGATAAAGGCCAACGAGGTCATCAAAATCGGACGTAGACGGATTCGTGCTGCTTCCACGGCGGCTTCTATCAGGGGCATGCCGCGTCCGCGCAATTGCTCGGCGAATTCCACGATCAAAATCGCGTTCTTGCTGGATAATCCGACTAGCATCACCAGTCCGATCTGGCAATAGACGTCGTTTTCTAAGCCCCGCAGTGATTGTGCGGAGAGTGCTCCGAGAAGAGCCATAGGAACGGCCAGCAGTACGATGAAGGGAAGAACGAAACTCTCATACTGCGCCGACAGGGTGAGATAGACCACCAGAGTACCCAGGCCGAACAGGATTAAAGCCGTTCCTCCGGACTGCAATTCTTCGAGAGACAGTCCTGTCCACTCATAAGTAAATCCCTGAGGCAGCGCTTTGCTTACTTCTTCCATGGCGGAAATTGCCTCGCCGGAACTGAAGCCGGGCTTGGCGGCGCCGTCGATTTCTGCGGAACGGAACAGGTTGTAATGGCTGATGACCTGCGGAGTTATGGTTTGCGTCACCTGCATCAAGTTGTCGAGTGGAACCATGGCGCCGGTGTCGGAGCGCACGTAAAACTGGCGCATGTCCTTGGGCTCGCCTCGGAATTGTTTGTCAGCCTGGACGTATACGCGATACGAACGGTTATTGAAGTCGAAATCATTGACATACGCTGAGCCCATGTAGACGCCCAATGTGTCCGTGATCTGACTGAGCGGAACGTGCAGGCTCTT
>DATHJP010000179.1:0-5158 GCA_035489695.1 Terriglobales bacterium | reverse complement strand
GACCGTTCCAGGAGATCGATGGAGAACCTACGAGCGGCAGTCATTGGTCTCGGATTCGTTGGGAGAGCGCATCTGGAATCGCTGCGGCGGCAGGGCATCCAGGTAAAAGGATTATTGAGCAGCTCGCCTGACAGAAGTGCGGAAGCGGCTCGCGCACTCGGCTTGGATCGCGGTTATGAATCACTGGACGCTCTGATAAAGGATCCATCCGTCGAAGTAGTTCACATCTGCACTCCAAATCACGTCCACTTCGAGGAAGCCAAGGCTGCACTGCAAGCGGGCAAGCACGTCATGTGCGAGAAGCCTCTGGCCATGGATGTACGCCAGAGTTCCGCGCTGGTTGAACTCGCGCAGAAGCACAAACGAGTCGGCGGCGTTACTTATAACCTGCGTTTTTATCCGTTGTGCCAGGAAGCCCATGCGTTGGTGCAACGAGGTGTAATTGGCGAGCCTCGGCTAGTGCATGGCAGCTTTTTGCAGGACTGGCTTTTCTATCCGAGCGATTGGAACTGGCGACTGGAGCCACAGCTCGGGGGCGAGTTGCGGGCGGTATCGGATATCGGCACACACTGGCTCGATCTCATGATGTGGATTACGGGACGCAAAGTGACCGAGGTGTGCGCCGATCTAGCCACGGTGATCCCTATACGCCAGCGTCCACGCGGGCGCGTGGAAACATTTCAGAAACAAAGTGGTGGAGCTTTCGACGAAGTAAAGATGACTACGGACGACTATGCGTCCATCCTGCTGCATTTTGAAGGGTCGCTTCGCGGAGTCATGACCGTGTCGCAGGTTAGCGCGGGACGCCGCGCGCGTTTGTGGTTTGAGGTGGATGGTTCGGAAGCTTCTTTAGCTTGGCATTCCGAATCGCCGAATACAATGTGGATCGGACACCGCAATCAGCCTAATCAGGACATGATGAAAGATCCCGCCCTGATGAGTCCCGAGGCTCGTGGCTATGCGGCGTATCCCGGTGGCCATACTGAGGGTTATCCCGACACTTTCGCTCAACTTTTTAAGGATTTCTACGCGTACATCTCCAAAGGCGACCTGACGGCTCGTCGAGATTTCCCGACTTTCCAAACCGGTCACGAGGAACTTATTCTCTGCGATGCAATCTCTCTGAGTTCGCGCGAACGGCGTTGGGTCCCAGTAAACTACAAGTAACATCACCTACAGCAGACTTCTCGTTGACTCTCGTACCGCCAGTTCAGGCGCCATTTTGCGATGCACCGCAGACGCCTCCCGTTTTTCTAGCACTGTTTTGATTCCTTCCAACACGATGCTTGCTGCAGCGGCGCCCATAGCTTCCATGGGTTGACGAACTGTGGTCAGAGGCGGAGTGTACAGGCTGGAGGCGGCGACATCGTCAAAACCCACCACGGAGCAATTTTCCGGAACGTGGAGTCCGGCTTTGGTTAAGGCGCGGATCGCTCCGAACGCAGTCATGTCGTCAAATGCCATCAGGGCGGTAAAGGGGCGCTTGCGCTTGATGAGGTCCTCGGTCAATTTGTAACCGGCCTCAAAACTAGAAGTCGGATCTCTCGACTCGGGGAGGTCCACAACCAATCGATCATCTATCGTCATGCCGTTGACTTTGGCAAAGGCTCGAATTCCCTTCCAGCGTGGAGCGCTGTCGGCGAGGGTTTTGGGGCCCCGGATGAAGGCGATGTTGCGGTGTCCGAGGGAATGGAGATGTTCAACGGCCAGCCGCGCCCCCATCTCGTTATCTACGGTTATGGAGCTGGCGAAATCAGTCTGCACACTCCGCCCAATCAATACGGTAGGAATGCTGCTCTTCTCCAGGTCTGCTAACACATCAATATTCACAAATAACCAGTTGGCCAGCACGATAAGCGCTTCTACTCGCCGGTCGAGCAGCATTTCCAGATAACGTTCGAAGCGGCTGCGCTCATTGTGGACATCGGTGAGGATCGGCAGATAAGAAGATTGGTAGAGAGAATTTTCGATGCCACGAAGGATAAGCGTGCAGTAGGGGTCCGTCATGTCAAACACCATCACCCCGACCGTATGAGTGCGCTTGCTGCGAAGGGAGCGGGCAAACAGGTTGGGACGATAACCGAGCTTTTTGGCTACTCTTTCGATCTTCTTTTTGGTAGTCGCGGGAATGTAGCGTGCCAGGGGCGCATTATTGAGGACGATAGAAACAGTAGTTGAGGAAAAGCCGCTTCCCTTCGCGACATCACGAATCGTGACCATCGAGTTCTTACCTTAAAAACAACCTCTGCAGCCGACTTTTATATATACCCCAGGCCCGACAAGCGGTCGTGAATCGTCTTTTCCGCATTTCCGTCCTGCGATTGTCCGCCGGCGCTTCTTTTTTCCATACCTGCCACCAGAGAGCGTCCCTGCATGCTTTCTGGGATCTCGTATCCGGCAAGATCGAGGAGCGTGGGGGCGATGTCCAGCAATCGCGCACCCTCGTACTCGCCGCTCAGCGGGCAGTTGGGCGCTGCCAAAACAAACATTCCAAACTGCGCGTGGTTACAGCCGTCGGGACCGGTGTCGTTTTCCTGCACATGAATTCTGGAATGACCTACGGTTCCAATCGACCGCCAGTAGAGACCGCCGAAATGAACGATTAAGTCAGGCGCCACGTTGCGAACATTGCGGTAAATTTCTTTAGGTTTGAACACCAGTGAATTGAGCGGCTGTCCTTTGTCATCGGTAACCTGTTCGAGCCGGGCTTTCATTTCGTCCTGAAAAGACTGGTAGTCGGCTGCCGGAATCACACCCTGCGGTTCGCGGCCCTGAACATTGAAAAAGACTCGCGCATAATATCCGCCTTCGCTCCATACCCGGGTCTGGGCCCAGTTCACGTTCAACTTGTCGAATGGAGTAAGGGTTTTTGGATATTCATTGAGTACCAGCAGGCCTTCGCGGATGAGCCATTCGTTGATGGCGAATCCGCCGTCCAGACGTTGCGCGCCGTGATCGGAAACGACCAGCACGATGGTGTCGTTGTCCAGCAATTCGAGGATGCTGCCAATCTGCTCGTCGAGCCACAGGTAATATTCCGGGATGGCGCTCTGGTAGAGATTTCCGGGCTGAAATTGAACGTGCTTCTGGTCAAAGTAGTTCCAGAAACCGTGATGCATACGGTCGAGGCCGATGTCCACAAAATGAAAGTAATCCCACTCTTGCTCGGAGATGAGCCAGCGCACGACCTTCCACTGCTTTTCGCTCATGCGGAAAATTTCTTCTTTGAGCCAGTCTTTTCGGTCGGTGCGGAAGTTCTTCACGTCGACGGGATATTCGCCGACCAGTTCATTGAGTTTGGCCTTGATGCTGGCCGGGTAGGTGAAGTCGTTCTTGACAGTGTCAGGCGTGAGAAAGCAGCCGATGCTGATGCCATTGATGCGACGCGGCGGATAGTTTGGTGGGACTCCGATGATGATCGATTTCCTGCCCTCGCGAGCCAACTGGTCCCAGATGGCGAGTGCTTTGATGGACGCGGAGTTGGCGAATCCAAGTTTGTCGTAGGAATAGTCGGTGCGATTGCGGAATCCATAAACGCCGAGCGATCCCGGATCCTGACTGGTACTCATGCACATCCATGCGGGAACGGTGATGGGAGGCACCACGCTTTCGAGGCGGCCGTACGTTCCTGCGTCCATCAGACGGCGGAGGTTTACCAGGCGTTCATCCCCGAATACGATCTCAGGTGCGGCGCAATCCAGTCCGAGAACGCAGATTTTCATGTTCAGAGTAAAGAATTGCCTTCCATGGATTGGGGAACCGAGACACCAAGATAATTCAGAATCGTAGGCGCCAGGTCAATAATCTGCACGTGATTGTGACGCGCGACGTCATTGCTAGAGAGCTGGTTCATGAAAAGGATGCCGGGTACGGCTTCTGGATCGACGATGTGATCTCCGCTCCAGCGGCGGGTGTTGTCGTCGATCAGTTCGTGTGAAAACCCACCCAGGGCAGTTTGCCACGAAACGCGAAAGCCGGGATGAAAGTTCACCAGAAGGTCCGGGGAGTTCTCCACATAGGCGCCGGAGTAAATCTCTTCCCGGCGTGAGACGCTACGAATTGCCGCACGCTGGGTGGCTGAGTCAGGAAAGTCGGCAAGTCCCGTCTGGATGGCGCGGCGCACGCGTTCCGCGTCGCTGCCTTCTTCCAGGATTCCTGCGCTCTCCCGGCCTTTGAAATTCAGATAAATTCCGCCGAGGCCCACGGCGTAAGCATAAGTTGTGGGCCAGTCTATCGCACTAAAACCTTCGCCCAGATCGTCGTCTGGCTTGCGATTGTCTTTTAATTTCAGCAAGCCGTTCTGCCACAACCAGGTGTTGGTGTCGAAGGCGCGGCGAAATGTCCCAAATCCGTGATCGGAAAGTACGATCAGCAGCGTGTGCTCATCTACCTGGTCGAGTACGGAGGAAAGCAGAGCATCACATTGAGCATAGTGTTCCTCGATGCGCGTAGCAAAGTCGGCAGCAAGATCGCGGTCAAAGCTTGGGTGTGCGGGATCCCGGAAGCGCCACATCATGTGCTGCACCCGGTCTGGTGTATCGAACAGCATGAAGAAAAATCCTTCTGCAAAGCGATCGAGTTCGAACTGCATCATGCGCTGGCGCTCGCGCAGCACCAGATCGCATTGCTGCAAGTAAGCGGATTCGTCCAAGCGTCCATTGTTGAGGCCGTTGTGTTCTTCTGCCATGCCCAAGGTCGAAAACAATCCGATTTTCTCGGAGAGTTCTTTGGCGTAGTTTGCCGGGGATGAGACCGGGAACATCGGAGCGGTGGGATCGAAGTTCACTGCTGAGACATAAAATTCCAAGTGCGGCTCCAGCTGGCGGACATAAAAGCGCGCGATACCACTGGCCGACTGCAACATGGAGAACTTGAATTTGAAGCGGACCCATTCGCTCCAAGCCTTTTCGCTCACTTCGATCGTAGCCGGATTGCCGCCGGTTTGAATTACCAGTTTGCCTGCTGGCTTGTCGACGCGAACTCGTATCTCGCAATAAGTATCGCTCGCCGGCGATTGTCTGGTATTGCGAGGGCCAACGACGTGCGTGCTCACCTCCATGCCTGAGTCGAGGTAAATGAGCTGCTCATTTTCCTGCGTGGTAACTGTCCTGTCCTGGGTATAGAACGTGCCTTTGCTTTGACTGCCACGCAGGTCGGG
>DATHJP010000178.1:0-5183 GCA_035489695.1 Terriglobales bacterium | reverse complement strand
ACACGCCAGCATAAAATGCTACGCTCCGTGCGGGCTAACTAATTCGGCGTACGAGATCCCAAGTTACCGGATCCACACCAAAATCAGTCCAATGGCAGCGGCAAAGATGGCGGCGGTCGTGATCCATCCCAGAATATTTATGGCCCGGCCGTTCACCCACTTCCCCATGATGGCCCGGTTATTCGTAATCAGCATGATCATCAGCATGAGAAATGGCGTCGAAAACCCCTGCACAATTCCGGCAAACACCAGTGCCTTAATAGGGTTGATGCCCAGGAAATTCATTCCCATAGCCAGAGCGGTGAACACGGTGATCGCGATATAGAATTTCTTGGCCTCGGCAGGTTTTGCATGCAGACCATGTTTCCAGCCGAAGGTTTGGCACAGATCATACGCAGCCCCAATTGTCATCACTGGCACGGCCAGGAAGCCGACTCCTACGACTCCAATAGCAAACAGCAAGCCCGCCGCTTTACCGGCCAGGGGCTGAAGCGCTTGCGCAGCTTGGGCTGCGGTGCTGATGTCGCCCCTGCCGGCTTTGAACAGCGTGGCCGCCGTGGACAGAATGATGAAGTACATGACTAGGTTAGAGAACATCATTCCGACCGCAATGTCTCTGGCGGAATGATGCAGGTCCTCCTTGGTCGTGCCCAGGCGGTCGCTCAAGCGCCGGCGTCCCATCGAAATATCTTCTTCCACGTCTTGATTGGATTGCCAAGTGTAGAGATAAGCGGAAAGCGTGGTTCCGATCACTGCCACCAGCATGGACAGGAATTCACGATTGAATTGGATATGGGGAATGAGCGTCCCTTTGATGACAGATAAAAGTTCGGGCTTTGCCAGAATCGCGGATCCGACGTAGGCGAGCAGGGCCAACGCGAGCCATCGGAAGATATCCCTGATTAGGGTATAGGTGCCCCATACCTGAAGGGCAAGGACGGTTATGGTGATCGCGACCACGATCCATGCCATCGGGATCGGAACAAGAAGGTTGAGCGCCGCCGCCATTCCCCCGAGGTCGGCTCCGGCCTCGATGGTGTTCCCGATGAGCACTCCGACTAAGGCAGCGTAGAGCAACCATCGGGGATAATGTTTGCGAATCACAGCAAATAATCCCTGACCCGCCACTTGTCCCAGCTTTGAGGAGAGATAGACAACGGCAAACATCATGGGGAAGGTAACGGGGGCGGTCCACAAGAAGGAAGGCCCAAGCGTGGCCCCAGCCGTAGCATAAGTTCCGATCGCGGAGGGATCGTCATCGGCCGCGCCGGTGATCAGACCCAGCCCAACCGAGCGGAATACTCCCTGGGGAACTGGTTGGGGAGAACCGCTTTTACTACGTTCCTCCACCCCAGGGTCGTGCTTTCGTCGTTCGTCCGGCGTCCGGGCCTGGGTGGCCATGTATGCTGCTCCGCGATTCTCGATTAAGGCTTACGTCTACAACAACCAGCAAAACTGCTCTCAGAAGCAGGACACCACCTGAGATGGAGCGTTGCAACCGCACCAGCGAAAAGCACTTTGACCAATATCTGGCGGGGGAGGTCCGCCCAAAAGCAATACAACCGCGCGGTTGCCGCGTTGTTCGTCAGCCGTTTACCGTCCGTTGTACCCGATGCGGGAATTCGGAGACAGGGAACCCCCGGACACACCGGCAAATTCGCCAAATCAGCCAAGTTGTAGATGCTGCCTTTGAGCTTTGGTTTGTGTGCTGCTGCTGGAGTAAGGTTTCCGCCGTAATCTAAGCCGGGGAAAAGGGTAGAAGAGACCAATCCGGATTGTTAATTTAAAGACCGGCGCTAACAATCCTCTTGTGATTAGATATTTGTCCTATGAAATATTGCCGCTTTCATCTCGGCAGCCGGCCTCAGTACGGCCTGGTCGAAACCGTGGCGGGCCGGGAAGAGATCACACGTTTGCTGGTCAACGCTCCGGAAGATTCCAATGGAGACATGGAAGATGTACCTACCAAGCGCATGGAACCGGTGGCTTTGGCCGAGGCTGCGCTATTGGCGCCCGTACGGCCTTCCAAGATCGTCTGCGTAGGCCGCAACTATCGTGAACATGCGGCGGAGTTTGGCCATGATGCCCCAATCGAGCCCTTGATCTTCCTGAAACCGCCATCTGCCCTGCTCTCGCCCGGGGGGCAGATTCGACGGCCGAAAATCTCTGAGCGCGTGGACCATGAAGGGGAACTCGGGGTCGTTGTAGCCAGGACCTGCCATAAAGTCCGCCCGGATGAGGACGTTCACCCTTACGTACTGGGCTACACCTGCGTCAACGATGTCACTGCCCGTGACTTGCAGAAAAAGGATGGCCAGTGGACCCGGGCCAAGGGGTTTGATACGTTCTGCCCAGTCGGACCGGTGGTTACCGATGAAGTTGACCCCTGGGCCGGCGTCCTGGTTGAGACTCGCGTCAACGGCGAGGTCCGCCAGCATGGCAGCACACGAGATTTCATTTTTGCCCTCGACGTCGTAATCCGCCATATCTCGCAGTTCATGACACTCTTACCCGGGGATCTGATTTCGACCGGCACGCCTGCAGGCGTGGGTCCCCTCGTGGCTGGCGATGTGGTTGAGGTGAGTGTCGAGGGGATAGGAGTCCTCAGAAACCAGGCGGTGGATGAGTAACGCGGCTTTTTTAACAATCAGTTCTCAGCTACCTGTTCTCGGTTCCTAGTTTGTCTCTTCCACGATTGTCTTTCTGGATTTATTCTGATGAATCCTCATGACTCCACTTCAGCTTTATGGTTTGATTCTGGGCGTGGCCGGTGCACTGCTGGCCGCTTATCTTCTTTTACGTCGAAAACCGAAAACCGCGGAAGCCCTGGAGCGGGAGCGCCGGGAAATGCTCGACAAAATCGGACGCATCACCGACGGCACCGTGATTGACGTGCAGGAGATGCAGTCTTCAGAGCAGAAGCCCTTAACTTTACTCATCTATCATTACGACGTTGCCGGTGTTTCTTACGAAGCCTCTCAGGACGTGACTTACCTACGCCAGTTGGTCAATCTTCATTCCTGCCGCCTAGGCCTACGTACCTCAGTGCGCTACGATCCGCAAAATCCCGGAAATTCGATAGTGGTTTCAGAACGCTGGATGGGCTTAAGACAGTAAAAACCAGTGGCTAGTGACTAGTTGCTAGTAGAGTCAGAATCAACTAGCCACTAACCACTAGTCACTAGCCACTTCTTCTAGCTTCCTGCTGAGAATCCGCCGCTATGGGCGAAGGTGAGTCGCAAATACTTATGAGGATTCACTGGAGTGTCGTTGATGCGAACTTCGTAATGGAGGTGTGGGCCGGTGCTGCGACCGCTTAGGCCAACGTAGCCGATTGTATCGCCGCGATGGACGTGCTGTCCTGCGGTCACTGCGAAGTTGGCCAGGTGTCCGTAGCGAGTGCTGATCCCGTGGCCGTGGTCGATCATGATGGCACGGCCGTAGCCGCCCATGAAATCCGCAAATACCACCACGCCATCGGCGGGAGCCATCACGCCTTGACCATACGAGGTCGCAATATCCACCCCGCTGTGAAATGCGCCCTCACCGTTGAACGGATCGATTCGTTCGCCGAATGATCCCGTGACGTGGCCTTCCACAGGCCAGATGTTAGGAGCGGAATTGGCTCGAACCCAGTCTGCCGTAGTCACGTTGCGGGTAAGGCCGAGAGAGATGCCGTTCATCGTCGCCCCGCTCAGAGCGGTTGTCCGCAGAGCATAAAGCTGGTCCAGGGAGGATGTGACTTCCGCATTCTGTATCTGATCCGGAGCGTTTGCTATTAGGAGCGGGTCCGATTTCAAGCCGTAAAGAGAAGAAACCTCGCCGGCCAAGGAACCCAGGGATGCAACCTGAATGTCTCTTTCTTTTGCGACCTGCTCCAACTTCGAGTAGCGCCCCTTGAGGTCTTCTTTCTCGGTCTGGAGCTGGTTGAAACGGGATACCTTAAGCAGCATGCGCAGGTAAGAACTGGCAATGCCAGTCAGGCTCATCGCGCCAATCGCCGCCCCTACCACCAAAACGTAGAGGTAATGGACAGGGATATGGATCTTGCGCAACTGGCCATCGTCACCGCGCGCGACAAAAAGTATGTAAGAACGTTTTCTCATGTACCTCTGCCGTTAGTGATCAGGAGCGAATCGCTGACGGACGGGTCGCCCTTGCGGGGATCGTCAGCATCACTCCGACTACGGGCAACGTCTCCATTTGGTGCTGAGACGCTTGCTTGCCCATGTCCTACCGGAACCAGGTAAGGCCCGAAAACCTTTTGGCTGCAATCCCTACCGGATGCAGCACTTAGTTCGGTCAATGGTCTTAGGAGACAGCTTGGCTACGGTAACAAAGTAGGTTCCCCCTGTCAACGGCACGGCGGCCCAAACTTCAGTTACCAAGGACGGGTAACCGCGGATAGTCCTTGCGGACAGTTACCGTTGGTGACCTCCGGAAACTGCGCCAATTCGCGCGACCCAAGCCATGGACGCCGCAACTGCCGGCATGCGGGGATCGGATGTGGTGTGCCGCGCTGAGGTGATGGGTAGATGAACTGGCTGCTAGCTGCGTTGCTCTGAGGGAAACCGCCGAGCGTGGCTGGCTTGGGCGGAATCGTTTTGTCATCTATATTGGCTTCGCTTTGCCTCTTCTCGAAAAAGCCTTGATCGCCCGGATTCGCCGGCAGGCGCGCGCAGGAAATCGCGTGCTGAAGGGTATTGGAGACGATTCTGCCGTACTCCGGCTTCCGCCTGGTCACCAGGCCCTGGTCACCACTGACTTCAGCCTCGAAGGAATCCACTTCCGCCGCGAGTGGCACGCGGCCGAATCGGTGGGACATCGCTGCCTTACCCGCGGGCTGAGTGACATCGCCGCGATGGGCGGAGAACCAATCGCAGTCTTCCTCTCGGTTGCTTTACCAAGGGACTTGCCGCAGAAGTGGGTGGATGGCTTCATGCACGGTTTGTTGAAGCTCGCGACGAGAGTCGGCGTCAGCCTGGCGGGTGGCGATACTGCGGAATCTCCCGATGGAATTCTTGCCGACATTGTTGTGCTGGGATCAGTGCCGACGGGCAAGGCGATTCTTCGTTCCGGGGCGCGGCCCGGAGATCGTATTTATGTGAGCGGAAAACTTGGTGGCTCGGCGGCTACGTTAGAACGGATGAGGGCGAAACCGAAGTCTAAGCTGAATCCACAAA
>DATHJP010000177.1:0-10619 GCA_035489695.1 Terriglobales bacterium | reverse complement strand
GGCTCAATCATTGGAAAAATTTCTGTCGGCGCAGCGATGCAACCGATCGAGATCGACCAGGTTGTTAACGGAAAGCCGCAATCGGCTGTGATGCCTGCAGTTGGGACCGTTCCTGGCCCCGATGTCATCGTGGGCGAATTGCTTGACTTCATTCAATACGAAAATGGTGAGGTCAACGGCTTCGTCGGCCTGGCTTTGGGGACCGACGCGTGTAACAAAGGAACGGAGAACGCGGCTTGGATTGCCTTGCCGAGCAATAACCATCCCTTTATTCCGCAGAATCTTTACCGAATGAGTGGTGGCGCTACTAACAACGAACGATTCGAACAACTCGGCCAATCCTGGGGCAAGCACGCGTTTGCGGCGGCATCGTCAAACACCTGCGGCTTCGGATGTAACGGCGTCGGCGGTGATCATCTTGGCTCCGGCTGCTCGGACGCTTACGGCGCCGGCCTAAATGGGTGGCAGGACGGCATTGGCTCACGTGGCTGGGTCAATCCTTTCACCGGGAGTTACCCTTCAGGTAATACATCGAACGATCATACCGGCCACAGTCATGACGTAACGTCTCATCGAATGCTTGTTAACGTCGATGACTTGAACACGTCGTTGAATGCTGGGGCAACGTATTTCGCTGAAGCGAATTACATCGTGCCAGACGAAGGCATCTGGTGCCAAAGTCACCCGACTGAGTGCAACATGTATAACAACGCATCCTACAAGCAGTTCACTGTAGTCGGAATCAACCAGCCGTTCAGTTTTAATCCTGTCGGCTCCACGGTGCGGGAGCAACCGGCCATCATGGCTTGGACAGGTGCGACGGTAAGTCAGATCGAACCGGATCACGGCAACGATGGTATCTGGTTCATGGGTTACAAAATCACGAACCCGTCCGCTGGGGTCTGGCACTATGAATACGCGGTCTATAACCAAAACCTGGATCGTGCCATACAATCATTCAGCGTCCCTTTAGGCCTTGGAGCTAACATCAGCAACATTGGTTTCCACACCCCACCTCAGCAACCCGGTTGGCCGCATGATGGCACTGTGGGAGATGCTGGATACAGCAGCACGCCGTGGGATGTTGTCCAAGACGCAAGCTCTATCACTTGGAGCACGGAAACCTTTGCGACTAATCAAAATGCAAATGCGATTCGCTTCGCTACGCTGTATAACTTCCGCTTTGATGCCGATCAACCGCCGGAGACTACCAACGCGACGGTAGGGTTCTTTAAGACCGGCTCGCCAATTCCTGTCGAAATCCAGGGGCCTGCAGCGGGCGCAACGCCTACACCGACACCGACACCGACACCAACGCCCACGGCCACGCCGACTGCAACGCCGACCGCTACACCCAGGCCTACTCCATCACCAAGGCCGATCGCGTCCCCAAGGCCTCGTCCCACTCCACCGCCGCGCCCCTAGCCTGCTTTCCAAGTGCCCGGGCGAGAGCGAGGGTTTGCCAAAAATGTTTTTTTGCTTGTATCGCGAGCACATGAGAAAATGACCACGTAATCTCCATCAGGCCCAGCCTAACAGAAGGATCCACCACAATGTCAAAAATGCCCCTTACCGGCTTCGCCTTGCTGTCAGTTCTGTTTTTCGCGAACGCTTCGGACAATGACGCGAGTCAATCCAAACAAAACGCTTCCAAACCGCTGACTGGAACACTTCAAAAGATGATTGTCGAAAACGCAAGCGTAACGATGCAACTCGACCTGAACGGATTGAACGGGAGCAGTTCTCTTGTGGCAAGGCCAGTCACGTTGCACTTCGAAGCAGCGCCCAATTCTTTCTTCCCCGTTCTGGTCTTTAACGACTTGTTACGCGGACTCCAGCCCGGTTCGATGACACTGGCTTTGCAAAACTTTGCTTCGGCCGGGCTCAACGCCCCCGGTTACAGGAATCTGCCTGCCGCATTAAACTCGTCTCTTAAGCGGCTGACAGTAGAAAAACTTCCGTCAGGTCAAGGGTTCGATCTTGCAGTTCGCGATAGCAATACAGGATTCACGTTTTTCAACATTGAAGGACACCAGTACAATTACGATGCCGCCGCCCAGTCGTTTACCATCACCGGAGGCAGGCTTCTTATGTCAAAACAGTTTGCCAGCACACTGGGTATTCCATCAGAGGCTGGCTCATTGGCCGGAACAATCTCCGTTGGCGCGGCGATGCAACCGATCCAGATCGACCAGATTGTTAGGGGTGAAACGAAATCGATGGTCATGCCGCCTATGCAACATGCAGTCGGTCCCGGAGTGCCAAACCTTGTGCCCGGCCCGGATGTTATTGTTGGAGATGTCGAGGACGTGGCACAATTTGATCCTCCGGTCGGGACGCAGGTTGGGTTGGCAATAGGCACAGACTCTTGCAACAATGGGGACCAGCCGGTTGATTGGTTTGCGTTGCCTCAAACGGATCATCCGGTCGTTCCGCAGAACCTCTATCGCATGAGCGGAGGCGCAAGCAACGACGCGCGCTTCGAACAAGTCGGCCAGTCATGGATGAAACATACGTTTCTGGCGTTGGAAGACTCCGTTTGCGGGACTTGTAACACCAGTGGTTGCCAAACAGGCAGCCATCTATGCCCCGGCTGTTCCGACCCGTATGTGTCACAGCTGAATGGGGACCAGGGCAGCATCGGCTCGCGTGCCTGGATCAATCCTTTCACTGGATCTTTCCCAACGAATGCCAACGACCACAGCGGTCATGCTCACAACGGCGTATCGCACCGAATACTGGTGGAGACGGGTGATCTGATGCCAGGGGGGAATGCGGGCGCGACCTATTTTGGCGAAGCCGCCTACCTTAGCCCCCATGAATACACATGGTGTGTATCGCATCCTGGGCAGTGCAACATGTTTAACAATTACTCCCACCGTCAGTTTTCAGTCACCGGCGGCCCGACCTTTTTCAATTTTTCAGCAGTCAGTTCTACCGTCCGAATGCAACCTGCTATCCAGGCATGGGCAGCAACGGGTGCTACAGTTAACCAGGTCGAGCCCGATCCGGGTAACGATGGGATCTTTTTCGTCGGTTACAAGGTGACTGGCCCCACCGCCGGAGTTTGGCATTATGACTACGCTGTGTTTAACATGAACCTGGATCGTGCCATCCAATCCTTCGAAGTTGTTTTTCCTGGTTTTCCGCCGGATCTGAGCAATATCGGATTTCATGCGCCGCCCCAGCATCCTGGATGGGCACATGATGGGACCGAGGGCGACGCTGGCTATAGCAGTACTCCCTGGACTTTCACTTTGAATGGGCCTCCGCCTCTTCCGAACTCTGCCGTGTGGAATTGCGAAACTTTTGCGCAAAACCAGAACGCCAACGCTATTCGGTGGGGGACGCTTTATAATTTCCGGTTCGATTCGCCCGCAGCACCAGCGACAAGCACGGCAAACATCGCTTTCTTTAAGACAGGCGCGCCCGTTGCTGTTGAAATCCAGGCTCCTTTCCAATCGGACGCGACGCCAACACCAACCGCAACCGCTACGCCAACGCCAACGGCGACGGTAAGTCCGACACCTACGGCTACGGCCACAGCGACACCGCGGCCTACCCCGTCACCAAGACCCATCTCGTCGCCAAGGGCTCGCCCAACTCCGGGGCCGCGCCCCTAGCCTCGGTCCGCGTAGCGGCGAGAAGTAAAGTCTGCTGAAAATGTTTTTTGCTGGCACCGCAAGCATGTGAGAGAAATTACGACTCAATCTCGGGCATCCTAACAAGAAGGATACACATAATGTTAAAGATAACGGTTACGTGCTTCGCACTGGTGTCAGTTTTGTTCCTTGGAAGAACCTTAAACTACGCAGATCAACCCAAACAAAAAAGCTCCGCCACGCTGACCGGAACGCTTCAAAAGATGATCGTCGAAAATGGGAGCGTGACGATGAACGTCGATCTCAATGGGTTGAATGGAAGCAACGACCTGACGGCGAGACCGGTAGCACTACAGTTCGCCGCGGCAACGAACTCTTTCTTTCCGATTCTCGTTTTCAACGACCAGTTGCGCGGTCCCGAACCGGGCTCAATCGCGCTGGTTCCGCAAGGCCGACCAGTTCCGCTGCTTCCCGCTGCATTGGTTGGATCTCTTAAGCAGCTCGTGGTCGAGAAACTTTCACCAAGCGCAGGCTTCGACCTTGCCGTAAGGGATGCCAGGACCGGTCTGACATTTTTCAACGTCGAAGGACACGAATACGATTACGATTCCAACGCACAATTGCTAACGATCGCAGGTGGACGCCTCTTGATCTCAGATGAATTTGCCCGGGCGCTGGGCCGGCCATCGGACGCCGGTGCGAATGTTGGAAGAATTGCGATCGGCGTGGCGATGCAACCGGTCGAAGTCCAGACAGTCGTCAACGGGCAAACCAAATCGGCGGTCGTCCCATCGCTGCACCAGCCGCTGGCCGGAACGAGTCCCGGTCCGGACGTGATTGTTGGTGATTTGCCAGCGATGCAACAGTCCGGCAGCGCTGGAACACAAGTGGGTCTCGCGATCGCAACAACTTCGTGCAACGCAGGAACCGAAGACCTGGATTGGTTCGCGTTGCCGCAAACCGATCATCCAGTCATTCCACAAAATCTGTATCGAATGAGCGGCGGCGCGAATAATGACGAGCGATTCGAACAGCTTGGTCAATCCTGGCTGAAACACGCCTTCACGGCATTAACGCAGGACGCCTGCGGCTTCGGCTGCAACGGCGTGGGCGGCTCTCATCTCGGGTCAGGATGCTCTGACCCATACTCTGCCAATCTTAATGGTGGCCAAAACGGGATTGGGTCGCGCGGCTGGGTGAATCCATTCACCGGCGCTTATCCATCTACCGCCAACAATCACAGTGGCCATTCGCACGATGGCGTCTCGCACCGGGTTCGGGTCGAGATCGATGATTTAAACCAGAACCTTAATCAGGGCGCGACCTACTTCGCCGAAGCCCAGTACGTTACGCCGCATGAATACACCTGGTGCCAGGCGCATCCCGGCCAATGCAACATGTATAACAACGTTTCCTATCGCCAGTTCATGGTGAGCGGGACAACGAACTTCAATTTTTCCCCTGTCGGTAACACCATTTGGAGGCGGCCTGCCATCTCGGCGTGGGCCGGGACCGGCGCCTTATTGAACCAAATCGAGCCTGATCCTGGAAACGACGGCATCTGGTTCATGGGTTACAAAGTTACAAACCCAAGTCCCGGAGTCTGGCACTATGAGTACGCTCTGTACAATGAGAACCTGGATCGCGCGATTCAATCATTCAGCCTTCCGCTGGGGTTTGGAGCAAACATTAGTAACATCGGCTTACACGCGCCGCCACAGGAGCCCGGTTGGTCAAATGACGGCACCCAAAATAATCAGGGTTACAGCAGCACGCCGTGGGGAGTTACTCAAACCGCCGATTCGATAACATGGAGCACCGAAACCTTCGCGCAGAACCAAAACGCGAATGCGATTCGCTGGGGCACATTGTATAACTTCCGCTTCGATTCCGATCAACCCCCGCAAGCTGGCAATGCAACGATCGGCTTCTTTAAGACAGGTTCGCCGATGATGGTTGCAATCCAGGCACCTTCTGGCGGCGCCACACCGACACCAACGCCCACACCGACTCCGACTGCCACTCCAACAGCGACAGCTACCACAACACCGACTTCGACTCCGCGGCCTACTCCAACACCCAGGTCTAGTCCACCACCGAGACCTCGCCCCACTCCTCTGCCTCGTCCATAGGATCAGCGCGTGAGAAAAGAAACTCTCTAACCAGCCTTAAAGCACCAAAGAATTTGCCGATGCATAAAATCACCTTTCTCAGTTTCACCTTGCTTCTAATTCTATTCCTTGGGGGGAATGGCTCAGGAAATTACGCAGCCCAATCCAAACAGGGAACGTCGCAAGCGCCAACAGACACAATTCAAAAACTGATTGTCGAAACCGGTAGTGTTACCATGGATCTCAACGTTGACCGTTTGAACGGAATTAGCTCCACCGGCGTAAGACCAGCCACACTGAATTTCGCTGCTGGGTCTAATTCCTTCTTTCCTATCCTGGTCTTCAATGATCTGCTGCGCGGTGTAACCCCCGGAACGATTAGTCTGATCGGAACCGCGTTTAACGCGATCGGCTACCACAATCTGCCTGCAGTGTTAAGTGCATCTCTCAACCGACTGGTCGTCGAAAAATTCCCTTCCGGTCAAGATTCCGATCTCGCTATTCGCGACGGCAGCACTAGCTTCACCTTTTTCAATATCCAAGGACACCAATACGATTACGATGCCACCGCGAGATCACTTGCCATCAGGGGAGGCAAACTGCTCGTTTCAAAGGAGCTTGCCGATGCGATGGGCAGGCCATCAGATGCAGGCGTGGAAGCCGGAACAATTTCAGTCGGCGTGGTGATGCAGCCGACTGAGATCACGCAGGTTGCGAATGATCAGCCTCAGTCGATGGTGATGCCACCTGTGCAACATGCAGTCGGTCCCGGAGCCCCGAACCTTGTGCCCGGCCCGGATGTTATCGTAGGAAATATCCAGAATGTGGCACAGCAAGGTAGCGCCGGGACACAAGTTGGTTTGGCGATAGGTACCGACTCTTGTAACAACGGCGATCAGCCAATCAATTGGTTTGCGTTGCCAAATACCGATCATCCTCTCGTCCCACAGAATCTTTACCGAATGAGCGGCGGCACAGATAACTTCGAACGCTTCGAACAAATCGGCCACTCGTGGATGAAACATACCTTTGAGGCATTGGAAGATAGCGTTTGCGGCACTTGTAACACCAGCGGTTGCCAAACAGGCACACATCTGTGCCCCGGGTGCTCCGATCCTTACACCTCTGGCCTGAATGGCGACCAAGGCAGCATCGGTTCACGCGCCTGGGTCAATCCCTTTACTGGCTCCTTCCCATCGACCGCCAACAACCACAACGGCCACAACCACGACGGCGTGTCGCATCGGATCAGGGTTGCGGTCAACGACTTGAACACAACAATGAATCCAAATGCGACCTATTTCGGCGAGGCCGCATACATCAGTCCGCATGAATACACCTGGTGCCAGAGTCATCCCGACCAATGTAACATGTTTAACAACGTCTCTTACCGTCAGTTCCATGTCACCGGCACCACCAGCTTCACGTTTGCCGCCGTTGGCAGCACGTTGCGAATGCAGCCCGCAATCCAAGCCTGGGCAGCTACTGGCGCCACTGTGAATCAGGTCGAACCCGACCCGGGAAATGATGGTATTTTCTTCGTTGGCTGTAAGGTGACCAATCCGTCTGCCGGAGTCTGGCACTATGACTACGCGGTCTATGATGAAAACCTCGATCGCGGCATTCAATCCGTTGCTGTGCCTCTGGCGGCGGGGGTGAACATTAATAATATTGGTTTTCATGCGCCGCCTCAAGAACCTGGTTGGGCAAATGATGGAACGTTTAACAGCCAGGGTTACAGCAGCACACCATGGACTGTTACTCAGATTGTCAATTCCATAACCTGGAACAGCGAAACGTTTGCACAAAACCAAAACGGCAACGCGATTCGATGGGGCACCTTATACAATTTCCGGTTCGACGCTGATCAACCACCGCAAAGTGCGAATGCGACGGTTGGCTTCTTCAAAACAGGGAGCCCGGTGACGGTCTCTATTCAGGCGCCAACGGGAGTAGGCACGCCAAGTCCTACGCCAACAGCAAGCCCGACGCCCACACCTAGCGCAACGGCAACAGCAACTCCTACGGCTACCGCTACCTTCACACCGACCGCGACTGCGACAGCAACTGCCACCGCTACTTTTACGCCAACGCCTACAGCAACGGCAACGTTCACGCCCACACCTACAGCTACATTTACCCCGACATCAACACCAACCGCTACAGCGACAGCTACTGCCACCGCTAGTGCTACGTTTACCCCAACGCCGACGGCAACTCCGACTGCGACATCCACGCCCCGGCCTACACCTACACCACGATCCAGCCCGCCACCGCGTCCGCGTCCTACTCCCGCGCCTCGCCCGTAGGGCGGAGCGATTGGTGTCACTGCGATTGAGCAGTGGCAACGGCATGGCGGCTCTCATTCGCACCCAGCCGTTGAGGAGCTCCATTCTCACGCTCCTCACGCATTTTCGCACTCCTGAAAAAGTTCGACAAAAATCTTTGCTTATGTGGTAAGCGCGTGAGAAAACTTACCTCCCTTAACCCGTAGCCGCTTCACCGCGAACAAGAATCCGCTTATGTCAAAGACAACTAGTTTCGCCCTGCTTTTGCTGCTTTTTCTCGCGAATAACTCGGGAATTTATGCAGGTCAGTCCAAACAGAAAACGCAGGACGCACGCACCGACACGCTTCAAAGAATGATCGTCCAAAGCGGCAGCGTTACGATGCAACTCGATCTCAACCGGCTAAACGGAAACAGTTCGCCTGGAAAATCCGCAACACTGCGTTTCGCGGTAGCACCTAACTCGTTCTTCCCTGTTCTGCTTTTCAACCATGAGTTCCGCGGACCAGAGCCGGGCTCAATAGCACTCGTCGGTGAGGCGCAACCCGCTCCCGCGCTTCCCGCCGCACTCGCTGCGTCCCTCAAACAGCTCGTTATCGAAAAATTTTCTCCGGACGCACCGCTCGATTTAGCTGTGCGCGACGCCAAGACGGGATTCACGTTTTTTAAGATTGAAGGACATCAGTATGATTACCAGCAAAACGCGCGGTTGCTTAGCATCACCGGTGGCCGGCTGGTAGTCTCCAAGGAATTCGCGGAGTCCCTTGGCCGGCCGTCAGACGCTGGTGCAGTTGCGGGTGGAATTTCGATCGGCGCAGCTATGGAACCGATCGAGATTGCACAGCTCGACGAAAAAGGTGACGTGAAATCCGAGATCCTGCCGGCGCTGAACCAACCAGGCGTCGGCACTGTCCCAGGTCCTGACGTCATCGTAGGCGATCTGATCGGCTTGGACCAGTTAGATAACGGCGCCGTGAACGGCCGGGTGGGTCTCGCTTTAGGAACGGACGCCTGCAATAAGGGGACCATCGACGTGGATTGGATTGCCTTGCCCAGCGGCGATCATCCCTTCATTCCGCAGAACGTTTACCGGATGAGTGGTGGCGCTGACAACACTCAGACGTTCGAGCAGATCGGCCAGTCCTGGGGCAAACATTCATTCGCAGCGGCATCGTCAAACACGTGCGGCTTCGGATGCAACGGTGTGGGCGGCGATCATCTTGGCTCCGGTTGCTCCGATGCATACGGTTCCGGTTTGAACGGTAGCCAGGGTGGCATTGGTTCCCGCGCGTGGGTTAATCCATTTACTGGAAGTTTCCCGGGTTCGACCGCAAACAATCACAGCGGTCACAATCACGACGTGACATCTCACCGAATTCTGGTTGACGTTAACGACTTAAACACATCGCTGAACGTCGGAGCAACGTATTTTGCCGAGGCGGAGTACATTGTGCCGCATGAATACACCTGGTGCCAAAGTCATCCGGGCCAATGCAACATGTACAACAACGCCTCGTATCGCCGCTACAACGTAACCGGGGTCAACCAGCCTTTTAGTTTCAGTAGTGTAGGGCCCACCGTGCGCGAGCAGGCGGCTGTCTTCGCGTGGACTGGCGCGACGGTGATTCGGAATGAGCCTGATCCGGGAAACGATGGCATCTGGTTCATGGGCTTCAAAGTTACGAATCCCAGTGCTGGTGTATGGCACTATGAATACGCGCTCTACAACCAAAATCTCGATCGCGCGATCCAGTCTTTCACCGTACCGCTTGGACCTGGAGTCAATATCTCTAACATCGGATTTCATGCGCCGATTCAGCACCCCGGCTGGGCAAATGATGGCACCCAGAACAATGTTGGATACAGCAGCACGCCATGGACTGTTACTCAGGATGCAAGCTCGATCACCTGGAACACGGAAACTTTTGCGCAGAATCAAAACGCCAACGCGATTCGGTTCGGCACGCTGTATAACTTCCGGTTCGATGCGGACCAAGCGCCAAATCCCACAGACGGCACAGTCGGATTTTTTAAGACCGGCGGACCTATGCCCGCTTTGATCGAGGCTCCCGGTAGTGTGCCGACACCGTCACCGACGCCGACGCCGACGGCTAGTCCGACACCCACACCAACTGCGACGCCAACCCCAACAGCCTGCGCCGGCCTTAACATAGCTCAGATAAGCGGCAGCATAGTGCCTGGAACAACCGACACCGGTAATCACGGGGATGACCAGGTAACCAACGTTCCGCTTCCTTTCCCGTTCGATGCCTGCGGAGGGAGTTACAACAGCATCAACGTGTCCTCTAACGGCAATGCTCAGTTGAACACAAACGACAGCGCCTTCACTAACGTTTGTCTGCCATGGACTGGGCACGACTGTACCATTTTCCCTTATTGGGATGATCTACGAACCGATTCAAATGGCGGCTGCTCCAGCTACCCGGGCGGCAATTGCGGCGTCTATACGTCTGTGACCGGCAGTGCGCCCAATCGCATTTTCAATGTCGAATGGCGCGCTGTGTACTTCGCCAGTCCGAACGACACGGCCAATTTCGAGGTGAGGTTGTATGAGGGACAAACTCGGTTTGATGTGATCTACGGCCCGACGACTGACGG
>DATHJP010000176.1:0-5988 GCA_035489695.1 Terriglobales bacterium | reverse complement strand
GCCCTGATCGTGGTCTTTCTGCTGGCGCAAACGCGGCTGACGAGCTTCGGCTCTCGTGTGGCATTCGTGACCTTGGCCGGCATTCTCGCGGCCATCACCACAAATCTTCCTTATTGGAATTGGTACGGTTTTCCGGGTAGCTACACGGCGGCTTACATGACTATCCGAGATTGTCGGCTACCTGGCCGCCGGTATCGTGGCAGCACTGATTATGAAGAGCGGCGCTCCCAAAACCTTGGTGACATCAGCCTAAGCCGGAGCTCCACCACTCAGTCGGCAGCCGCCTCAAGAACCGCGTTCATTGCGGAGGGCTTACGAAGGAAGGCGGCGCGCTCGGTCTCGAAGGCTTCCAATTCCGCCGCCGCTTGTTGCTCGTTCCATCCCATCACTGCGCCGATACGAGCAGCAGCTTCCCGGCTGCATATCTCTGACCAGCAGGCGCCGAGCGCTACCGGCACCCGTCGTAGCAAAACGTCTGCCATGGTAACGGCGCATTCGTTGGAGAAAGCATCCACCGCTTCTGCGACGATATGCTCTGTGTGCTGACATAGCGGGCTACGCAGCTCAGCACTGCTGATTGCCATGCGCGCGATAGTCAACGAGCGCTTGCCGTGCCATTCGACCACCCCGCGAGCCGAGTCTTCGCTGATTCCACCGGCATTGGCAATGTCAACCACCCATTGATCGAGCACGGGATCCAGATGGTCCCCCGAAATGGCAGCCAGTTCGCGCGGTCGCGAGGAACTAGCACCAATCTTATCCGCACATTCGCGCGCCAATTGTGCAGCCGTAGTCAGCTTGCCGCCAATTACCGAGATCATCTGCGCGGCGCCGTCGTCGCTGTGGTCGTGAAGGTAGTGTTTGCGCGTGACGGCGGAAGGTTTCGCTTTAGGCGTGAAGGGCAGCGGGCGTATGCCGGAGAAGGTGTAACGTACGTCACGGGATGACAATTTCGCTCCCGGAAAGAGTTGGAGGAGCGAGCGCAACAAATATTCGATCTCCTCGATTGAAGGCTGTGTTTTGCCCGGATCTCCACTGTCAGGAACTTCAGTGGTCCCGACCAGTATTTGTTCGTTCCACGGGATGACGAAGATTGGCCGTCCATCCACTGCTTCTGTATAAACCGCTGCGTCGGGCGCTCCTGGGAAGCGTGGCAGCACGATGTGCGATCCGCGAACCCCACCCACCATGGAACTCCTGGTGTCGATGCGTGAACGCTGGCAGACTCGATCCGCCCAGGGGCCGGTGGCGTTGACGACCCAATTGGTTTCCACGCGCTCCTCTTTCCCGCTAAGGCGATCGCGGATAAGGACGGCGCTGGCGCGTCCATGGCGCACGTCCACCGCAAGAACTTGTGTGTGGTTGCGGGCAGTTGCCCCGGCTTCGATCGCCTCCACCAGCCATTCGGCGACCAAGCGTTCGGGAAACTCACACTGTGCGTCTTCGAAACTGAAAACCGACCAGCGGCGCCCGGCGTCGAGTGATCGTTCGAGCTTGTGCTGATCCATCTTGCTCAGATCTGCTCCCAAGCGACGGCCTCCGAGCTGGCGATATAACCATAGACCGGTGCGGATGCTGAGCGCACTGCGCCGGCTCCCTTGATTGAGCGCGAGCAGAAAGTGAACCGGATGCACCAGGTGCGGACGCTCCCGCAGCAAGCGCTGCCGCTCGCGCAAGGACTCGCGCACCATCCCGATCTCGCCGTGCTCCAGGTAACGCAGGCCGCCATGAATGATTCGCGTGGAACGGCTGGTTGTGCCGGCTGCGAAGTCATGTTGTTCGATCAGGAGCGTGCGTTTCCCAGCGCGAGCACACTCCCGGGCAATGGCGACACCGTTAATTCCGCCACCAATGATCACTACGTGGAAGCGTTCACTCTCCAGCGTGGGCCGGGTTGCACTTGCAGAAGTCATGTTTCAAATTAGATGCTATGTACTTTGGACATCGGACGCACACTTCGCCCCAAGCTTAGTCTGCTACATTCAATGGTTTCAGGGAAGATCACGTTGGTCCAGCGAAACTTTCGTGAAGGCAAGAAACCCAATTGCAAATCGATGAAAATACAAGATCAGTGGCCAGTGGTCGGTTGTCAGTTGCCAGTAAGTGGAATTATTGATTTGGGGCGCCCCCGATTTACTGATCACTGGCCACTGGCTGCACCCGTAATTTAAAGTGAACTCCGCCATGCCAACCACAGGAGAGCGTTTCGAGCGCGCCGTATCGATCATGGCCCGGCTGCGTGGCCCGGGAGGATGTCCGTGGGATCGGGAGCAGACTTTTGATTCCATCAAACCATACACGCTGGAAGAAACTTACGAGGTTCTGGAAGCCATCGACAGTCGCGATTGGGACGAACTGAGCAGCGAACTCGGCGACTTATTGTTACAGGTTTTGTTCTATGCCCAGATGGCTCGCGAGGAAGACACGTTTTCCATCGACCAAGTATTAGATCGGCTATCCCAAAAATTGGTGGACCGTCATCCGCACGTTTTCGGCGATGTGAAGGCGGAAACTTCTTCGGACGTATTGCGCAATTGGGAGGCGCTCAAGGCGGAAGAAAAGAAGAAGCGTCTGGAAGCTGGCGGAGGAAAAGGCAAGGACGGAAAGGACAAAACTGATTCGCAATCAGTACTGGCCGGGGTCTCCACCACGATTCCGGCATTGTTGGGAGCTTACAAACTAAGTTCCCGTGCTGCCCACGTCGGGTTTGACTGGCCCAATATCGAGGGGCTATTCGAAAAACTACAGGAAGAAACTCAGGAACTTCAGAAAGAGCTTGAGCAAGTTCCCGCTCTGGGTGTGCGCTCGCATACATCGGGCGCAGCCGGCTCGCGTGGCCAGCAACTCCCGCAAGATCTTAGAGCTCGGCTCGAAGACGAAGTCGGTGACCTGCTTTTCGTTCTCGTGAACATTGCCCGATATCTTTCTCTCGATCCGGAGTCGGCGCTCCGGAAGACTAATCGCAAATTCAAGCGGCGATTTCAATGGATCGAGGAACAGTTGCGCGCCTCCGGACGCGGCCCGGAGCAGTCCACCATGGAAGAACTCGAATCATTATGGCAACAGGCGAAGCAACAGGAGCGAGGGAAATAGTGACCGCGGATTCGATCGTGATCCGCCTTTGTCACGACCTGGAAGAAATGCGGGCATGCGTAGCGCTGCAGAAAGAAGTCTGGAAATTCAGCGATGCGGAACTGGTGCCGCTTCGTATGTTCGTAGTCGCGGACAAGATCGGCGGCCAAATCATCGCCGCCTTTGATGGCAGGGAAGTGGTGGGTTTCGGCCTTTCCATCCCCGGCTATCGAGACGGCCGTTCCTACTTGCACTCTCACATGCTTGCCGTACGCCAAAACTATCGCGATGCCGGTCTGGGCCGGCGCATAAAACTCTTTCAGCGTGACGACGCACTCGCCCGCGGTTTCGAATTGATTGAGTGGACATTCGATCCTTTGGAGATCAAGAATGCCTATCTCAACATTGAGAGGTTGGGTGCAATCGCGCGCCGCTACAACATCAACCAGTACGGAATTACCTCGTCACCTTTGCAGGGTGGGCTGCCAACGGACCGGCTGGTAGCGGAGTGGTGGCTCAAATCGAAACGAGTCGACAGCATCTTGAAGGGTAACAAGTCCCAGTTCAAGCCGGTGAAATCAATTTTCATTCCGGCGCAAATCTACGAATGGAAAGCTACGCCGTCAACCCGCGAGCGTGCCAAAGAAATACAAGATCGCACTCGAGATGAGTTCTTGAAAGCCTTCGCGAATAATTTGGCGGTGCTGGGATATAAACGCGATGAAGAAGGGAACGGAAAGTTTCTCTTAGGAAAGTGGGAAGAAAAATGAAAAAAGATGAAAAGAGATTCAACGGCAGCGCTTGGCAATCAGTTCCTGGTTCTCAGTTCTCAGCTAGAAGGGTTTACTGGCCACTGACCACTAGCCACTGATTTATGAAACTCGAAGCCATCACGCTACGCGAGATCCAAATGCCTCTCGTCCATTTCTTTGAGACGAGCTTTGGCCGCATCTACAGCCGACGGATTCTCTTGCTCACGGCACATTGCGACGGCATTGACGGATGGGGCGAGTGTGTCGCGGGGGAAGATCCTTTTTACAGTTCGGAATGGATCGAGACTGCATGGCCTGTCATCCAGCACTATCTCGCGCCGGCGGCGGTGGGACGCCCGTTGGAGTCAGCTCGGGAAAGCGTCCAATGGATGGCCAAAGTTCGTGGACACCAAATGGCCAAGGCCGCCATTGAGAATGCGCTTTGGGACGCCGAGGCTCAGCAGAAGCAGCAGCCATTGTGGAAACTCCTGGGAGGTTCACGCCGCGAGATTCAGTGTGGGGTGTCGATCGGAATTCAGGATTCCGTCGAACAATTGCTGGAGAAAATCGAAACCGAATTGACGGCTGGATACCGCCGCATCAAAGTGAAAGTCAAACCAGGATGGGATGTAAATGTGATGGAGCGAATCCGCTCCCGCTGGAGCGAGATTATGCTGAGTTGCGACGCTAATTCCGCGTACACCTTGGATGAAGTCGAGCACCTGCGCAAGTTCGATCAATTCAATCTGCTCATGATCGAGCAGCCCTTATGGAACGACGATATTTACTATCACGCACGTCTGCAGCGCGAGCTGCGGACAGCGATCTGCCTGGACGAATCGATCCGCCATGTACGCGACGCGGCCAACGCAATCGAGACCGGGGCGTGCCGCATTATTAACGTCAAGGTGGGGCGGGTGGGCGGATTCACCGAGGCGAAAAAGATTCACGACCTCTGTCAGGCCAACAAAATTCCGGTATGGTGTGGGGGAATGCTCGAGTCTGGCATTGGACGCGCTCACAATGTGGCGCTGTCCACATTGGAAAATTTCCGCCTGCCCGGAGACGTATCAGCCTCCAAACGTTATTGGAAAGAAGACATTGTGGAACCAGAAATAGAAGTCTCAGCCCAAGGCACCATTGCGATCAGCGACGCTCCCGGCAGGGGCTATCGAGTGCGCGAAGACCTGATCGAAAAGCTCACGGTTCGAAAAGAGACGTTCCGCTCGGCGCCGTGATTGCCGGGCAGCTGAGGGCTTACTTCTGCTGCTGGTTTTCGGGGTGCAGATGGTTCTGTGCTACTACAGCTTCCTCTTTTTTCAACAACTCCACTGCCTGAGCAAAGGTCAGATTCGGCGCGACGGGACGGAAATCACTATAAATTTCATTCGACCTGATGTTGAGGCTCTTAAAGAGGAGCACCTTGCCGGTAAACGCCAAATCCATGTGAGTACCTTCCCAGCGGCCGTATCCCACGTCTGCCTGGTCGACTAGAAAATGCCCACCAGGATTCAGATGGCCAAGGATTCCCCAGCCGAAACCAACCTCCTTGAACAGCTTGCCGTCGATCCTGGCGAGACGGTACTGCTTGGCATCAATCAGAAGCGTTCCCTCCATGCCCGTGAGCACCTGTTCCACACGGGAAGGCGGAGTGTAGCGAGGGTTGGGACGGAATTTCAGGCGCACCAGCTCGTCGCCGGGCTTGCCCAAGCCTTCCTTGCCAACCTCGGTTCCATCGGGCTGGTAAAGAAACGCATCAGGCAGTGCCTTCATGATTCGCGCGGTGCGATCGGCGTCTTCTTTTTCATCCTTGATTTTTTTCTTCAGCTCCTCGGGATTCTTGATGAACCGCTCTATTCTGGCGATTTCCGCCTGGCGTTCTTCTGGGGTGAGCGGCCGGTCATTCACGGCGATCACCATTCCAGCCGTGGCCTCGCGAGTTTCGACGATCAACTTTGTCTGGGAACCTCGCGGCGTCTCCTTCCGTTCGAGGAACATGAACTTGGTTTGATCGTTGGCTGATTTGACTTCGTTCTGGACAGTTTTGCGAACCAGTTCAACCGGGGATTCAGTCTGCGGCTGTGCCAGTGTCGCCTGGCCACCGCTGAGAACGAGTGCGAATGGCAAGATTCGAAAAGCCAGGTCGGTGCGGAGTCTCATTTTA
>DATHJP010000175.1:0-5214 GCA_035489695.1 Terriglobales bacterium | reverse complement strand
CCGTCACTGGAGAAATTCCGAGAAATGATTCTGGCAGGCGACATCGGAGGCACCAACGCCAGGCTGGCCGTCTACGATGTTCTGGATGGCCATTTCAACCTGATCTCGGCCTCAGTTTTTCCCAGCCGCGAATACACCGGTTTGGATGAGATCGTTTCCAAGTTTGTGCGAACTGCGAATGTGCATCCTCACGCTGCCTGTTTTGGGGTCGCGGGGCCGGTGCGCAACGGTCGTGTCGAAGCCTCCAATCTTCCTTGGATCATCGAGTCCAAACGCCTTGCTGAAGAATTAGATCTTAAAAAAGCATTGCTCATCAATGATCTCGAAGCCAACGCCTGGGGAATCGCATTTCTTGATCCCGCGGATCTGGTGTCGCTGAATCAGGTTAAGGGGACTCCGGTCGGGAATCAGGCGGTGATCTCGGCTGGAACCGGGCTAGGCGAAGCTGGAATGTATTGGGACGGCACTAAGCATCATGTGTTTGCTTGCGAAGGTGGTCACGCAGACTTCGCTCCTCGTAACGAATTGGAGACGGAGCTTCTACGCTACCTTCGAGTCCGTTTCGGTCACGTAAGTTATGAGCGGATTGTCTCCGGGCCGGGACTAGTCAATGTGTTCAATTTTCTGCGCGATACTGGGCGGGGAGTCGAGCCGAAATGGCTGGCCGACGAGATGTTGCATTCTGATCCCGCGGCAGCGATCTCACGCGCCGCGATAGACGGAAAGTGCGGACTTAGTGAGCAGGCGATCGATCTCTTTGTGTCGATCTATGGGGCTGAAGCCGGGAACCTGGCTCTGAAGATCATGGCGACCGGAGGTATTTATCTCGGCGGCGGTATCGCCCCCAAGATGTTGCCCAAACTGGCAGGGCCTCTGTTTATGGAAGGTTTTCTGAGCAAAGGGCGCATGCAGCATCTGTTGGAAGCCATCCCCGTCAGAGTGATCACCAACGACAGAGTAGCTTTACTCGGAGCTGCGCGTTTCGCGGTAGTGAGAACCGCGGCTTGAAAGTCCACGTCATCTCTCCGCGACACCAGCAGGCCACTACGCGGATGGGAAACTTCAAGAATAGTTGACGTTCAGCAGTACGTTGTGGCCACTGTGCTTGCGAAAAGTGACTTCCACTCTCTGACCCACAGGCAGCGCATTCCGCATGTCACCCTCAAGAACCAGCATATTGGATGATTTGGCGCCATCCGACAAAGTTACTACCGACTTGTTGGGTTCTCCCACGTTCGATTCGAAGAACTGCACACTTTCGACTCTTCCGCTTTGCACAAGTCCGTTGCGGGTAGTTCGCGCCGTGGCAGATTTACCTTTCGTGGATGTTCCACGTCGCTTGCGAAGTTCCAGCAGCACATTCATCCCCAGGATTCCTGACATGGCCAGTAGGATTAGCGACGTAAAGAGCCCGTCCACCGTCAGGGGAGAACCATACAGGATGATCCAGACAACACCTAGCAAGGGAACGAGCGCCAACACAAGCGAAAGCAGCAGCACCATAAGGTTTTTCTCGGAAGGGCCAGAAATTGAGCCCGGTTTTACTCGGCAACAAGATTAGCAGAAGTGGAAGCTGGGTTCACGTCTTGGGAGACTTAGGCTGAGCTCAGGCACATTTGTCGCGCCAATCCCCGATTTCTTTCAGCCCTTCAGTGCGAGTTTGTTCGAACAATCTGACGCGATGGCGGGAGTGCTCGAATTCGTGAATATCGGCCCAAACTTCAGCCTGCCAGGGCTCATCGTGTACTGAGGACTCGCCGCACGTGGCACACCGCGTGTGAAGTTTTCGGACGATTCGAACCGTGGATGTTGCGGATTGCGGCAATTCAATGAAGATGCATCGAACTTCCTGGATATCTTCGGTTTCGCCAATGACGTGCTCATAACGCAGTAGAAAACCGAATCCGAGCTTGCGGGCTTCGAGTTCCGCCTCGTTCCGGGTATGAAAAGGGCCATACTCAGCGCGCAGCTGTTCTGTAGAATCGCACGCCATCCAGAAAATTTCCTTGTAAGACATCCCCGTGCCTCGCAGGTTGCACTTCTGGCGGACACCGCACGCCGAAACGACTGAGACAACCACTCTTTGGAACTGCAATTGGCATGCCGCACGGGGCGAGCTAAACGATTGCTATACAAGGCATTTCGTGCCAGCGCGCAGCGAAAAAACAGTTGGCAATGCAAGGTTTTGCACCGTTTTCCCTCTTTTTAGCGCGTCCTGGACGCAGGTGCGTTTGTGATCACTTGGCGTGGAGGGCTGATTTGCATTAACATCGCCACACATTTTAGGGGCTCGGATCGAAACCTCTTTGCAAGGTATGGTCGAGGTTTATGGGTCAACGTCGGGAGCCACGAAAAGAAGCTAAAGTCCCCGTCCGTATATTCGGCACCGACGCTCATGGAAAGACTTTCTCGGAAAATGTTTTTACCGTCAATGTGAGCCGCGAAGGGGCGAAGCTCGAAGGAGTTCGTCCTCCAATCAAAGTTGGCGAGACTATCGGCATGGTCCACGGCCAGAGCAAGGGCCGTTTTTCTGTAAAGTGGGTTGGCGAACCGGGCACGGCTCAAGAAGGACAGATCGGACTCCAAAACGTTTCCCCTGAAAAACCGATCTGGGACTTTTCCCTTCCCGCCCCTGGATTGGACGAGTACGGGCGGCAATCGATGGGGAGTGAGCGCCGCAAATATCCCCGTCTGAAGTGCGCAAACTCCATCGAGCTCCACGCGCACGGGGACAACGCGCCGATTTGGGGCAAGGCCACTGATCTGAGTTTAGGCGGCTGTTTCATTGAGATGCCGATTCCGCTAAAAGAGGGCGCCAAGCTCAAACTTGTTCTTTGGATCAAAGAGACCAAGCTCCGGGTCGCTGCAAAAGTTGCCAGCAGCCGTCCAGGTTTCGGGATTGGAGTTCAATTCACCGAAATTCCTGAAGAAGATATCGTCCGACTCAAAGATTACCTCAAGAGTATGACCCGGCTTCCAACGTAGCAGGATCGACCCCGTAGATCAATTCGAGTCGCACCGGGCAGGAGGCGGCAGGGTAATCACAGTGCCACGCGAATTCGCCTCTGTCTCTGCTCCAGGAATCGAGTCCAGACAGCGTTCCACGGCGGCCGAAAGATACAGATGTTGAATCGGTTTGGTTAGGTACGCCTTGGCGCCCAACACAGTCGCTTGTCGTACTTTGGTAGGATCGTCGACACCTGAACACATGATTACGTTCAAGTCCGGCTGAAGTTTCAGTAGCCGCCGCAAAGTCTTCAATCCATCCATGCCGGGCATCTGGAGGTCCAGCAGAATGACGGCTGGAGAATAGCCTTGACGAATGCGCCGCACTGCATCAGCCCCGTTGCTGGCAGTCTCAACCTGGTAGGAGTCGATTTCCAAAAGAAGGCGCAAATAGCGCAACATAGCGGGCGAGTCGTCCACCACCAGGATGGTCGCTTTTGGGCCATTGGCTCGAGCGGAAAGCGGGACCATACAGCTTGCCTCCATTCGCCGCGGCCGGACTGCGGACAACTAACAACTGCGAGGGAATTTAGCCTGTAGTAGCTCAGTCAGCGCATTGCGTCAACCATCTTGTTACGGTTTTAGTCTCCCATTTTTCAAAGACATGCCTGCCTTCCACAGGCCAATGCCAAGAAATTGTGCAGCATTGGCTAGACGACTTTTCGACAGATTCTGTCGAACGAACGGTCACCGCCTTAAACCAAGTGGCTGAAGCCGAGTTTCAAGGGCAACTCCGGTTTCGGGCTGTGAAAAACTAGTCCTGAATCATTGGCAACTGGCTGGGTAGATCCGGCTTCGTAAACAACCCGGCTGGGATTGCGTGTCAGGAGACCGCCGTCCAGTGCTGGTTTAAAGACGCGAATCGTTAACCCGGCACAGCGGCTTGCGAAGACACATTCCGCGTCTCCCGCCAGGCTGCGCCGCCTTGCCGGGCCACATACAGCGCCAGTTCCAATCGGCTCCAAACCCCCAATTTGTCGAACGTGGTTCGCAGATAATTTTTGACGACCTGCTCCGAAGTCCCAATGACCGCAGCAATCTGACGATTGGTGAGCCCCTCCCATACCAGGGTGGCGACGTGCATTTCCTTTGTGGTTAGACACTCACAGGGTTGCATGCCTGCTCCTTCTGAAACATTGCTGTCGCAAGCTTCACCCTCTTCCGACCGTCTCGAATACCGGCCCTGAGGAATAAAGTGCGTAGATGCTGTTTGACCGTGCGCGGGCTGACGTGCAATTCCTCGGCAATTTCCCGATTGGTGCAGCCCTCCACCAGGAGTTTCAGAACCTCTGTGTCGCGACGCGTGATTTTAATGTCATCAAGATTGACCATGCTGTTCCTCCTTCCACTCGCACTCTGTTAAGCAGGTCTTTCGCCAAAGCTTCGCCACCATTGCGATCGCCGCAAGCCTCATTGATAGTTCAGCTTAACGATTGGGCGGCGGGCTGATTCCCACCGGCGCTTTGCGATTACGGGACTTTAGTTCCACAATGGCACACGAGGTGGTCGATTCTCCTATGACAGAATTAAGGGCGGGTTAATGTTGTTGACCTTAGCATTGAGACAAATCTCTTTGTCGGGAGCAACGGATGACCCTGAGAATGGCCTCCACGCTTGTACTGTGCATCTTGTTTTCGCAAATGATCGCGGTGGCGAAAAGTACCGCTCCTCCCAGGCGACATAAAATCACTATGGCGGCAGCTCAGAAAATTGCCTTGGAACGCGAAGCTGGCACGGTGAAGGCGGTGAGCGGGAAAAGGAAAAAGGTAAACTGATTTACTCCTTTGACGTCCAGATGCCAGATGGAATCCATGAAGTGAACGTGGACGCCTATAGCGGAGAGATATTAGAAGACCACATTGAGAGCCCGGCGCAAGAGGCAAGAGAAAAGGCCCAGGAAAAGAAAAACTGATCTGATCTCCGAATCACGCCACTGGGCGAGACTCTTTGTGCGCGGTGGAGAATCCGGGTGAGGTAAATCGTGCGCGTATTGATCGTGGAAGATGAACCGCGCCTTGCGGAAAACATTGCCCGCAGCCTGCGCGAGAGTGCCGGTTATGCAGTGGATGTAGCCGCCGATGGCCAGGAAGGTCTTTTTCTTGCCGAATCCAATACTTATGATGTGGTGCTCCTGGACTTAATGCTGCCCAAAATGGATGGAATGCAATTGCTCACTCGCATTCGGCAGGCCGGTCAGCTCACGCCCGT
>DATHJP010000174.1:0-2864 GCA_035489695.1 Terriglobales bacterium | reverse complement strand
CAATAGCAGGCCCGCAACTGCAACCGAGACCATAAGCTCGGTCATCGTGGTTCCCGTTTCAGTGAACATTGTTATCCGCTTTGACATCGTTCATTCTCCTTGTTGCCTGTGGATGATGGACAGCAATGTCAATATTTGTGCCTTACTGTCAAAAGATCGTTCATCAGGCATCTGGATGGCCTGCATTGAGCTCCAGCTGTAGATTGATCAGTATCCATGCGGGGCTCAGTGAAGGGACACGTCGTGGTCCGCATGACTACTGATTGGATTCGTTTTGCCAATACCCTGCCGCCTCACAAGAACAAGCGACACGTGAACGATTGTGCAGAGATGGAACGTCATCATTCAGACGCCCTTATTTCCGTTAGTAGGGTGGCTTCTGAATGTCCGGGTTAGAAAGCGCCTGCCAACGGTAGTGAGGACTAGGCCGGAAGGTGTTAATGGAACCAACGGGCATAAACACTGAGAGTAGCTGAGTGGGAGACCACCTGTGGAATGCCATTCACCGGAGCAATGCTGCGTTCAGCCTTCGCCAATCCTCAAGACAACATGTCCTATGCTCGTGACCAATTGATATTTAATACTCGGTCCCCGCCAAACGTGAGCTCGACAATCCAGTGATCGGCCGTAAGGTAAACCCACGTTGCCGCCCGGGCCCGCTTAAACATATGGCGGGGAGGACCGGCGTGACTGATGACTTCTCCCTTGGTCATACCCGTCGAAAGCATACGCATCACTTCAAAGGACATTTCCTGACCGCCGTCCTTGGCTCGGCTTTCAGAAGGCTTTGAATGGACCCGCCGGTCGTTCTTAGCATCAGCGTGGCTCACAGCCCACGTAAATGACGAGATACTCATCGCCATGACAACCATTACAATCGCTTTCATCGCTAACCTCCCTGATTAAGTTATGCAACCACACAACGTGGGTCGTCACTGGTTTATTTGTTCTCCTGCCAGCCACATACATACAAAAGCCGTGCCTATGACGAATCCCTGGCAATCAGAAGGATTCGAGCGCAATCACCCTGAACATCAGTTCACTGGGTCGAATGGTCAATGCTCTTCAGGGACCATTGCTTACTTGGAAACATCATGTAAAGCGCTATTGCCTGGAAATCGTGATAGAGGGGATTACACTGACCGACCGGCAACAATCTGGTCGAACGAGCGGAAACCAATGCCGAGCGCCTTCAAAATCAAATACTGCTTGTCGAAGCGGTTCGTGGCTTGGATGATCTGCTTCACCGCCGCCAAAGGCACGCGTCCCCAACACGGAAAATGGAACACCGCCAACGGATAATCGGTGCCGAACAACAAACGGTCGGACAGTTCGGGGTGCCGGCGCAGCCGCAGCAGCATCCCAAACCGGTTGGGGAGAGTCAGCGCCGAGAGATCGGTGTAAAAACGCGGATAGCGCCGCGCTAGTTCCAACAAGGTGGGATAGAACTTTTCGTAAAAGACTAGACCCTGGCTGCAGCCATGTGCCGCGATGACGATGACTCCTTCATCCAAGGGCACCCGCAAGCGATTTGGGTCGCCGGACGATTGATCCTTCCCGATCAAGCTGAATTCGTATCCGACATGGCTCAACAAAGGGATTCGATGATACGCCATGGCTTTGTAAAAGGAAGCGAAGGATCGGTCGGCAGGATCAAATCCTTGGACGTAAGGCAACACTTTGACTAACGCGGCGCCAGCCTCTATGCAGCGGCCCAACTCCTCAATTGCGTCGCGTCGCTTCGGATTGATTGAGACGCCTGGCAAGAACTCGTTCGGATAGCGCGTGGCTAGATCCAACACATAATCATTGCTAACCAAGAAATCCGTCTTGTCCAGATCTAACTTTCCATTCTCGCCATACACCCCATCCATTCCCAACAGAATCGCTTTTCCGATGTATCGTGAGCGTGCGAGTTCTCGGCGAAGTTGCTCCACGTATTTCTGATTCGAGCTCGCCGGATCAGTCACTTGTAGATCATGTTTCCGCAACAGAAAGCGAAAAAGCGGACTGTGAAGCATTCGGCGGGAGATGTGACAGCCGTTCGGGCCATCTGGAAATGCGGCTATGTGAACATGGCAGTCCGTGATTTTGGCCGGAAGGGAAGCAACCGCGGGCGGATCCGCTGCGTCGGCCTCCAATGCTGATGGCGTCATGGAGGCGGCATCTGGGTCTCAGCTTTCCGCAACCAACGGTACGTGCGGCCAAGCAGTCGTGCCGCCTGAGTCTTGTTGCCGCCGTTTTCTTTGATGGCGCGGCGGATCAGGCTCCACTCGATCCTCTCGATGAAGCCGGTCAGACCTTTGCCGGACTTGAGCGCCTGAGCCACCAAGGGCCATTCCAGCCGTTCAACGACGTCCTCGAGCCCGGCCCCGGAGATCGGCGCCTGGGCCTCCCGCAGATTTGACGGCAAATACTCCGGACCGAGCATCGTCACTTTTGACGGTGCCAGCGTGATCGCCCGTACGAGCACATTTTCAAGTTCCCTGATGTTTCCCGGCCACGGATACTTCATCATGATCTGCATCGTTTCGGAGTGTAGTCCTCGCACGTGCTTTTTTTGAGCGGCCGCGTGCCGTGCGATAAGTTGTTCAGAGATGAGAGAGATGTCCTCGATCCGCTCACGCAGTGGCGGCAAGCGGATGGGGAACACATGCAGCCGATAGAACAGGTCTTGTCGGAACTTGCGATCCGCGACGAGCCCGGGCAGATCTTGATTCGTCGCTGCGATGATGCGGACGTCTACTTTAATGTCCTGCTGTCCCCCTACTCGTTGAAACTCTCGTTCTTGCAAAACACGCAGCAGCTTAATCTGCATTGCTGTCGAGATCTCCCCGATCTCATCTAAGAAAAGCGTCCCGCCA
>DATHJP010000173.1:0-4675 GCA_035489695.1 Terriglobales bacterium | reverse complement strand
GATCGCAGCGCATTCAGCTAAGTGTGTATCTCCTCCAGGCGCGGGATCAGATCGTCAAGCTAATACCTCTCGAATCGCGCTAAAAAGCTCTTCTGCCTCGTACGGTTTCTCGAAATATCCTGCTGCGCCCAGTTTTTCTGCCTTCTCCCGGAAGTCGGGCTGCTTGCTGGCGGTAAGAAAAATAATCGGTGTAGGTGTGGGGATGCGGGTTTGAATTTGTTCGGCAACGGAAAAGCCGTTGCCGGCGGGCATGGCGATGTCCAACAGTACTAGGGCTGGAGGATTGCGGACCGCGGCGTTCAATCCGGTAAAGGCGTCATAAGTCGTGGTAGCCTCATAGCCCGCGGCTTTGAGGCGAAGACCCAGGGCCATCGCGATGTTCTGGTCATCTTCGATAATAAGAATCTGCTTGAGCTCCTGATGATTTTGTTTCGGGGCCGCGGATGCAACGGATTTTCGCGCATCCAATGAGTCGGTGTGATTTAATTCACGCTCGATGGCGTAGAGCAGTTCTTCGGTGTCGAAAGGTTTCTCGAACAGAGCGACGGCTCCCACGTCCATGGCGTTTCGCATGAGTTCGGGACTCTTGGACGCGGTGATGAAAATAATGGGCCTTCCCTTAGTTTCGAGCATGTGGTAGAAAGTTTCCGCCAGTTGGAAGCCACCGCCTCCCGGGATGGAAATGTCCAGGAGGAGCAAGTCAGGCTTGAATGTGCGGCCTAGAATTGCTCCCCCCACTGCGTCCGATGCGATCGATGCTGCGTAACCATTTCCCTTGAGTCGAACTTGCAGAGCCAAGGCGATTTTCGGGTCATCTTCGACAATTAGTATTTTTTTCATTCAATTCTTTGGTTGAGCCTTGTTGGTTGAAGCGGGGCAGACGGAGCCGTTGGATTCTTTGGTTCCTGCAACAACTTCTTTGTATCTCCTGCGCCTAGTAGTGGTTTGATCTGGGTTTTTGGGGATGGTGAATGAAAAAGTGCTGCCCCTGCCGAGTACGCTTTCCACCCAAATGCTCCCCCCATGCAACAGCACCAGCTCGCGGCAAAGATACAATCCCAGCCCAACCCCTTTTTCCGGCGTGGTATCGCCCTTTTTGATCTGATAGAAACGATGAAAGAGGTTATCGATCTTGTCTTTTGGAATGCCACAACCGGTATCCACGACGGAAATCCGAACGCATTCGGAATTTTTCGGATGCGCACCAAGCTTTACAATAATTGCCCCGCCCTCCGGCGTGAATTTTAAGGCATTGTTCAGCAGATTAGTCAGGATCTGCATGATTCGGCTCTCATCCGCCATCACGTCCTTCAAGTGAGTGTCCAGCTCCTCGCTCAAGCGGATCTTCTTCCCTGCGGCGACCGGCTCCATTACTGCGATTGCCCGATGGATGATGGCAGCCAGGGAGACAGCTTTTAATTCGACATGCAACTTGCCGGTGTCCAACCGCGTGGCGTCCAGCAGATCATTTATGTAAACCGCCAATTCCGTGCAGCTTTGCTTGGCAATCCGCAGGTAGTTCAACTGGGTCAGGTTCAGTTCTCCCGCCAGGCCATCTATCACGATCGAAACGAACTCGCGCGCTGAAGTCAGCGGAGTTTTCAGCTCATGCGCAAGAGTGTGATAAAAGTATTGTATCTCTTCAGTTCTGCGCAGGAGATCGCGGTTGGTCTGCTCCAGTTCAGTCTGGACGTCCCGCATCTGCTCCTCCGCCCGCCTACGCGCTGTGATATCGCGGATGTTGCATTGAATGACTTTTCGTCCGTCTTCGTCGTAAAGGTTACTGACGAATTCCACGTCATGGCGTGGTCCCGCCTTGTTCTGGAGCGGCAAGTTTTCGTAGCGAATAAAGTGTTTTTCCTGCAATTCCAGAAAGGCCGCACGGCTGGCTTTTCCATCCTTGAGTAGGCCGATTTCCCAGAGTTCCTTGCCTAGCAATTCATCTTCCGGGTAACCCAATAACTCCGACATGAACGGATTGGCGTCCGTGATTTTCCGGGTGTTGGAATCGAGAATGAGGATGCCGTCCCTCGCGGTTTCAAACAGCCGGCGGTAGCGTGTTTCGGAAAGCCGCAAGTGCTCTTCCCCCCGTTTGCGCCCGGATATATCCCTCGCCACTTTCGATACACCGATGACCTTGCCGGTGGCCTCCTTGATCGGTGATGCCGTGACCGAGACATCAATCAGCCGTCCGCCTTTGGCTTTTCGGAGCGTCTCAAAGTGCTCGACACTTTCCCCACGCTTGATCTTCGCCAGAATTTGATTCTCCTCATCGTGCCGATCGGCTGGAATCAGCCGCATGATTGAAGTCCCTATCATCTCGCTGGCCGTATAGCCGAAAATCTTTTCTGCACCCTTATTCCAACTAGTGATGACGCTGTTTAGATCTTTGCCGATGATGGCGTCGTTCGAAGATTCAACAATCGACACCAACCGGATTGACGCTGTTTCCGCCTGCTTACGCGCCGTGATGTCGCGGATGTTGCATTGGATAACTTTTTTGTCACCGACTTGATACACGTTGCTGACAAACTCCACCGCAACATGGCGACCATCCTTCGTCTCCAGTGGCAGATCTTCATAGCGGACATATCCGTCCTTTTGTAATCGCTCAAGCATGACCTTGTTCGACTCGATGTCCTTGAACGGACTAAGCTCGCCGACGGTCTTGCCGACCATTTCACGGTAAGAAGAACCCAATAGTTCAACCAGGAAAGGGTTCACATCGGTGATGCGTCCCGTGTCAACGTCCAGAATCAGGATGCCGTCCTGGGCCGCTTCGAACAGCCGCCGATAACTGACTTCGGAGGCGCGTAGCGCTCGTTCCGCCTTTTTGCGCGCAGCGAGGTCGCGTTCCTGTTCAAGGACACGCTCGACCGCAGGCCCCAGCCGTCCGATTCGATCTTTGAGCAGATAGTCGGCAGCGCCATTTCTCATGGCTTGCACCGCGGCGTCTTCGCCCATCGCGCCGGACACGATGATGAATGGAATCCCTAGCCCACGCTGCTTGAGCAACTCCAGCGCGCGCATCCCGCCGAACTCCGGCATCGCGTAATCGGATAGAATGACATCGAAGCCGTCATTAAGATTGGCGAGATAGTCTTTTTCCGTATCCACGCGACGCCAGTCCGGCTCGAATCCCGCGCGTCGCAACTCGCCCACGACCAATTCGGCGTCGTTGGGATTGTCTTCGAGAATCAGGACGCGGACTGGTTGCGACATGTCATCCCTCCATCTCGTGCGGTAGGTTTATCAGCAGCTAATAAAGCCCTAGCTGCTGTCACCAGGTAGGCAATAACGTGAGAAAACAATGTCTGGACCGCAGCAAACGACGCCAATGCAAAGCTAACGAACACGGTGAAACCGAACAACGAAAGGCTGCTTGCCTTCCAAATCCTCTCTTCCGCTGAACTATTTCGCATTACTCCAGTTACAGCAGCGCGGATGCAACTCATGGGTGCGGCAAATACGGAGTTTTGACCGAGGAGCATTGCTGAAGCCCTTGCCTTTTCGGCCGCGTGGGAGGCGTGTTTCGGCACTCCCTGAAATCGAGCGATTTACCCGCGACATCGTCCAGTTGTCTGCGCTCCATACGCTCTGTGATGTCAGCCATAAGGGCGAGCACAAGATCGCGCCCGTAAAGCTCGATCGACGTGAGGCTCACCCGCACTGGAATCGTCGTCCCATCCTTCGATTGGATTTCCGCTTCGTCCAAGTCGCCTTTGCCACGCTTCCCGGCGTTCGCGAGTTTCTCGCAATATTCAGCTGCTTCGTTCAGCGGAAATAGCCTCGCCTCGTTCATCCCGAGGATCTCGGTTCGCGTTCGGCCGAGCAACTTCTCCGCGCAGAGATTCGCGTCGATAATGCGCCGCGATTTAGCGTCGATCAGAAACGCCGCCTCGCTCAGGCTCTCGAAAAGGTGGCGGTATTTGTGCTCAGACTGCCGCATCGCCTCATCCGCGCTGTCGCGCTCCTTACGCAGCCGGCTTTCCTTCAGCGCGTGGCTTACCGCCTGTCCCAACCGCGTCAGCCGGTCTTTTAGCAGATAATCCGCAGCTCCTGATCGCATTGCGGTTACCGCGGTTTCTTCGCCGAGCGTTCCCGATACCAGAATAAAAGGTATTTCAGGGCATTGTTTCTGGGTGATCTTCAGCGCGGTCAACCCATCGAAGGTAGGTAGCGAGAAGTCCGCGATGATAAGATCAATGCTCCCGCGTTCGAGCGCGGCAACAAAATCAGCGCGGGTTTGGACGCATGTTATCGCGCTACCGATACCTTCGCTCTCGAGCGCGGCTTGAACGAGCGCGGCATCATTCAAATTGTCTTCCAGATGCGGGATGCGGAGGGGACTCTTCATTTGGCAAGCATGCTGTTCGGCGGCGGCTCGTTGACGGCCGTCCAATAAATTGCGAGTTCTTTCACTGCGGCCGTGAATTCGGCAAAATCAACCGGCTTTACGACGTAGGCGTTGACGCCCTGCTTGTAACATTCATTCAAGTCCGGTTGCTCGCGCGAGGAACTAAGCACGATCACGGGAATCGCTCTTAACTGCGGATCGGCCTTGATCTGTTGAAGCGCTTCCAGCCCGCTGACCTTCGGCATCTTAAGGTCGAGCAGTACGAAGATGGGGTTGCCAGTCGTGCGCGCTGCAAATTTTTCCCGGCGATAGAGATAA